>JABINZ010000009.1 GCA_018698135.1 Bacteroidota bacterium | reverse complement strand
TTGTTATAGAAAGGACAAATGCTTGGTTGGATGCTTACAAGGCAATTCTGGTACGTTTTGAAACAAACAAAACTCATTGGAAAGCATTGCATCTATTGGCTTTTACAGTAATTTTATTGCGTCAACTTTGAACAACTTCAATTTAATGAGGGGGTTATTAGCTATAATGCTTGTATGGTCGGCACCAAAGGATACAAAAAGAAATGTGGTACAAAAGATATGTTTTTTCTGTGTATTCCAGCAAAGGAATATGATGTTGTAAAAGAGGTAAATGTGCAAAATTTCACCAATTTGGGTCAGATGAAAATGGGAAAGAATGATATCGATAATTTCCTGAATAAACTTTATGAAAGGTCATGTAAAGAAGCTAAAGCAGGCGTTGATTTTGATGCAGTTTTGTTAGTGGATGATAATCTGGTAATCCATGGTTTTATCTCAACAAAAACATTACAACTGATAAAGTATAAATAGGATTTAAATTTCTAATCCTGACAGGGTTCTAAACTCTGTCAGTGTTGGGAATACTCAAGAAACACACGAATTATTTACTAGCAAGTTGGTGAATTAAGACTTATTAATACTGATCAGGAATTAGTAAATTTATCGAATGAAATCAACTACAATAACTGCATGTTTTCAATCACTTCATCTGATTACCTTATTCTTGCTAATCCAATCATGTACTGAAAGGCCTGTTTCTAATGAATCCGCTTCAGTTTTATGTGATAATGAGCAATTATTTATCAATACACCCGATTCGTTTAGACTTTTGGAGATCGATTATTCGAATTCATCAATGGCGTTTTTTGATTCTTTAAGATCGACAATAAGGTGTTTTACACGTTTTAGAATCAAACACAAATACATTCATGCTGAAGATAGTACTACTATTTATATATTTATTCCTTTTTCTATGGTAGGAGGAGAAAGTGTTTCAATTAAAACTAGTTTGCGAAATGTTTTTGAAATACGTTTAAATAATGAAAATAAGTTATTGGTTGAAGGAGAGTATTGTTCACTTGATTCATTAGGTTCATTTATAAAAAGGAATGTATTGAATTATGGGAGACAAGCTAGTTTGGCTGATGCACCGAATAAGGCAAATATTAGTTTTAGGTGGGAAGTAGATTCAAGTTTAAATAGTGTTCGAACGGTCTTAAATATTATTGTTAGTGCTTATCTTGATGTCGCTCAAGAACAAAGTCTTTTGAAATATGGACAATCTTTATGTGAGCTACCAAAAGACTCTGTACTGATTTTACAGGATATTTTTCCACTTAATCTTATCTATAGAGGTGGAGCAAAACCAAAACCGATTTTTATTGAGTCAATTGTAAAAGATGAACCATTATTATCGGAATAGATACTAATATCAAACGAAGAATGATGCTAAGGTTATTCCTAAAATAACTCTCTTAACTTATTCTTCACATCCTTAAATTCAGGATCAGTTTTAAAAATAGCTGAAGGTTTGAGGTAGATGAGTTTATGATCTTTAATGTCGCGAGCATTTGCTTGTGACAAGTCATCGTTTTTTGTTTTAACTATTTCTTTGGCAGCAAGTCCGAGCAAATGCTCGAACTATTGTTTGATTCATGATCAGTTTTGGAAACCTTGAATAGCGCTAGCATTTGCTTGTGACAAGTCATTGTCTTTTGTTTTAACTATTTCTTTGGCAACAAGTCTGGGCAAATGCTCGAACTATTGTATGAGGAGAAACATTCCATTTCCACGTGCTACGTTTTTAGCTCCACCTGCTGCTATAAAATGATCAAGCTTAACAGCTAGATTCGATAAATGAATGGCATCATAATAATCGCTTCCGCTTTCAGAAACAATTCGTTGATATGATTACTATTTTAATAGGAACCTCCAGAACCAAAAAAAAGAAATTGAATGATCATATTTTTTCTATTTTTGCGCCACAATAAAATATTAAAAAAATAAGGAAGGATAAGGAATTGTTATGTCAAAAATAGAAGTATTGAATCTGATCGGAAACACACCAATGGTGCATTTAAAAACACTTGATCCCAAACCTGGTGTAGAGATATATGCAAAACTCGAGTTTATGAATCCTACAGGAAGTTATAAAGACAGAATTATTGCATATATGATTCAAAAAGGTATTGAAACAGGTAAAATTAATAATAATACAACCCTTGTTGAGGGAAGTTCAGGTAATACAGGAGCTTCTGTTTCTATGATTGCTTCTAGCATGGGATTAAAATCAATTCTTTTTGTTCCTGATAAATGTAGTGATGAAAAGGTTGCAATAATTCGATCATATGGTGCTGAAGTTATTGTTATACCTGCTCCTGAATCATATGAAGGTGCTGCTGCCAATAAAGCAAAAGAAGATGCTAATTTTTATCATATTGACCAATATAACAGCCAGTTAAATCCTGAAGCTCATTATATGACAACCGGCAAGGAGATCTGGGATGACATGAACGGGAAGATCGATGCATTTATTGCTACAGCATCAACCGGTGGAGCAATATCCGGGATTGCTAAACGATTAAAAGAAAATGACACAAATATAAAAGTTGTTCTTGCAGATCCGGAAGGATCTGTTTATAAACCTTATTTTGATGGTAAAGAAGATTATTTGTCATACAAAAAGCCTTTTTATGTAGAGGGAGCCGGCAAGGCTGTACTTGTTGACGCAATGAATTTTGACATAGTGGATGAAGCGATCTCATTTAATGATGAAAATGCTATAAGTATGGTACAACGTCTTGCCCGCGAGGAGGGCCTGATGGTTGGTGGTTCAGCCGGAGGTAATGTTTGGGCTGCTTTAGAAGTTGCAAAAAGAATGGAAGCTCCTGCTAAAATTGTAACTATTATACCTGATAGTGGTTTTAAATATCTGAGTAAAATCTTTAATTCAAAATGGTTAAACGAAATAGGCCTCGGACATCTTGCAGCTGACTAACTTAGTTTTTTTTATTTACATTTCACGAGACTTTCAATTTTGCGTTTGTGCTCATTAACGTTCAGTAAGATCGGTATACAATAATTCACTTACTTATCCTGATAGTTATCGCGATGTGCAGTTTGCGTACCAATTTCTTGGTATTTGCGTGTATCCGACTTAACTAAGAAATCCTAATTGTAGCAAACAGTTTTTATTTTAAATGACGCTGATCAGACTGGGTTGGTCTTCATAGGGCTCTTCCAGCATTCAGCCTTCATCTTCAAAAGTATTTCCGCTGAAAATTGATTGTTTGTGATATTTTATGGCTTCAAATGGCTTTGTTATAGTCTTGTTTTTTCGAGTTGCAAAAATGAGAAAATGAACGACAAAGTCGGAAGATGTGTGTGATGTGTTGAAAGTTCCGGTTTACAAGATTCAAACAACAGGATTATAATATATATTTTTTGTAGATTCATTATTGATTTTTAAAGCACTTTAAACGAGAATAAGCATGTTGAATTTTGATTTTAATATCCCAACTAAAATATATTTTGGTCAAGGAAGAATAGAGGTCCTTGGAAAAGAAATCCTCAAATACGGTAAGAAAATATTGTTAGCCTATGGAGGAGGAAGTATCAAAAAAAATGGAATTTATGATGACGTAGTCTCCCAATTAAAATCCAATAAAATTGAGTTTGTTGAATTATGTGGAATTAAGCCCAATCCAAGCATAGAAAGTGTCAGAGAAGGAGTAAAACTTTGTAGAGAAAATGAAGTCGAATTTATTTTAGCTGTAGGAGGTGGAAGTGTAATAGATTGTGCAAAAGCTATTGCTGCAGGAGTAAACTATGCAGGAGATGCCTGGGACTTTTTTGTGAAAGGAGCAAAAGTGAATAATGTCATTGCTATTGGCTCTATTCTAACACTTTCTGCTACTGGTTCCGAAATGAATGCTAATACAGTAATTTCTAATGAAGCAACTGAAGAGAAACTTCCATTTGCTCATCCGACATTAAAACCACGGTTTTCTATTCTCGATCCGACCTATACCTACAGTGTTTCTGCAGTTCAAACAGCTGCAGGTACAGCTGATATTATGAGTCATTGTTTGGAGCAATATTTTAGTAAGGTTGATGGAACTTTTGTGCAAGACCGAATGACGGAAGCTATTTTGAAAACATGTATTCAGTATGGACCAATAGCAATGAAGGAACCTGATAACTATGAGGCACGTGCGAATTTGATGTGGGCAAGCAGTTTGGCATTAAATGGATTGCTGCAATACGGAAAAGAGGGCGATTGGGCTACGCATGTGATGGAACATAAAATAAGTGCTATCTCAGATCTGACACACGGAATTGGGCTGGCTATTTTAACTCCACACTGGATGGCTGAGGTTTTGGATAAATCATCGCTGGAAAAATTCCATTCGTTTGCTACCAACGTATTCCATATCAGCGAAGGAAATGACCAAATGGAGATGGCTAATGCTGGCATTCAGGCTTTGAAAGAATTTTTCATTTCATTGAATATTCCATCAAATTTATACGATTTAGGAATAAGGATAACAGAAGATAGATTTCATGAAATGGCAGTGGATATTGTCAAAAATGGACCTATTGGCAAATATAAATCACTAGGATTAAGCGAGGTTTTAAGCATACTAAAATCATGTTATCGCTAATACTATCTATTATCTGTAACTATAATTTCTGAACACGAAAGATTTATCAAAACATTATCTTTGAATATCAAAATCAACAAGAAAAACAATTAATAATGAAACATTTAAAACTTAGCCTGACAATAGGTTTATTTTTCCTCATTTCAATTTCCTCATTTGCTCAAAAAAAGGAACTAACATTAGATGTTGTTAATTCGCGAACAAGTTATCTGCTTTATCCTGAATATGCACGTCAGTATAAGGAAATGAGACAATTGCAATGGGTGACAGGAGAAGATGCCTATACTTATGTGAAAACAATAACTGTTAAGGACAAAAGTTTGGATGCGATTTATAAGGGCAGTATCAAAGCCAAAGGTGCTGATAAAATGCTTCTAAATATCGATGGTTTTAACAAATTTTTCTACAAGGCAGGTTTTGATTCCCTTCGCGCTATTCCAAATTTTTCATGGCATTCACCTACTGAAATGAAATTTCAGAAAGATGGCCAGATTTTGATTTTGGATATCAAGAAAGGAGGCGTGACCATCGCAAATTGTTGTAATGCAAATGCAGCAAATGCTGATGTTGAACCAAATTCATTCAATATTGCTTTTACAGTTGATAATAATTTATTTGTTTCGTTCAATAAAAAAGAGGCCTTCCAGATTACTAAAGATGATGATAAAGGGATCGTAAATGGGCAAACAGTTCACCGTAATGAATTTGGAATACATAAGGGAACTTTCTGGTCACCAAAAGGAAACTACCTTGCTTTCTATCGTAAAGATGAAACCAAAGTAGGAGATTATCCTGTAATGGATATTTCAAAAACTCCGGCAACTGTAGAAATGGTTAAATACCCAATGGCAGGAACTACTAGTGAAGAAGTGACTTTGGGTGTTTTTGATGTGAATAAGAAGAAAACCATCTTTTTAAAAACAGGTGAACCAAAAGAACAATTTCTGACGAATATTGCCTGGTCGCCTGATGAGCAATTTATTTTTATTGCCGTTTTAAACAGAGCACAAAATCACATGAAACTGAACCAGTATAATGCAAAATCTGGTGAATTTGTAAAGACCTTATTTGAGGAAAAAAATCTGAAATATGTAGAACCACAAGATCCAATGATTTTCCTGGAAAAAAATCCAAACGAATTTCTGTGGTTTAGCCGGAGAAATGGTTTTAATCAGTTATACCATTATTCGATTGATGGAGAACTTATTGAACAAATTACGGATTCAAAAGCAGATGTTTTAAGTTTTCTTGGTTTTAGTGTTGATGGCAAGCAAATTAGATATATTGCTATTGATGAAGAATTTCCATTACAAAAACATGCCTATTCTACCAATCTTGAAACACAGGAAATTGTCAGATTAACAACTGCTGATGGTACTCACAGGCTGGAAACAAGTAGTTCTAAGAACTTTATGATAGATATTTATTCCAGTCAGGTTATTCCAAATGAAGTGGCATTAATTGATGCAAATGGCATGATTATCAAAAAAATATATATTGGTGAGAATCCGTTAAAAGAATACAAAACAGGAGAAACAAAGGTTGGAAGCATTAAAGCCGAAGATGGTACTGATTTATATTATCGATTAATTAAACCAACTGATTTTGATGCCTCTAAAAAGTATCCTGTTATTGTGTATGTGTATGGTGGACCTCATGCCCAAATGGTTAATAATTCATGGTTGAACAGTGCCAGTTTATGGATGCATTACATGGCAAATCAGGGGTTTGTGATTTTTACTGTGGATAATCGTGGTTCAGGAAACCGAGGGCAGAAGTTTGAACAAGTTATTTTCCGAAACATGGGTAAGCATGAAATTGATGACCAAATGAAGGGAATTGAATTTTTAAGAGGGCTCAATTATGTTGATATGGATCGAATTGGTGTTCATGGATGGAGCTATGGAGGATTTATGACAGCCAGTTTAATGTGTCGTCAGCCAGAAACATTCAAAGTTGGCGTTTCAGGTGCACCGGTTATCGATTGGAAATATTATGAGATCATGTATGGCGAACGCTATATGGACACGCCCGAAGAAAATCCAAAAGGATATGAAAAAGCCAATGTGCTTACTTATATTGAAGACTTGAAAGGAAAACTATTATTGGTTCATGGTACTAGTGATGTTACTGTAGTTTGGCAGCATACCCTGAAGTTTATTGAGCAAGCAAATCACAAAGGAGTACAAGTTGATTATTATGTGTACCCAGGTCATAAACATGCGGTACGTGGAATTGATCGTGGTCATTTAGATAAGAAAATGGCTCAGTATTTTATTGATAATTTGTAATTGAAAAGTTATTTACCTGATGCTTGTCTGGGCGAAGTTGAAGACTAAACTGGCATTTTTGTTTACATAGCACTTTTTATGATAAACCCTTATTTCAATGGCTATAAAACCTATTTGCAATTAGAGAAAGGCTTGTCGCAACATACGGTTGATGCCTATCTTGAGGATTTTAAGAAATTATTGGTTTATCTGGACGATCAATACCCTGATTTCAAAATTGAAAAAACGGACAAAAACAAACTCCGGTCCTTTATACTTTGGATTAATGAAATTGGATTATCAGCACGAACACAGGCGCGAATTATGTCAGGTATCCGGAATTTCTTCTCCTATCTGTTGGAAGAAAAAGTGATCGATGAAAATCCTGTAGATTTAATAGAATTACCCAAAATTGGGAGAAAGTTACCTGTTGTTTTGAGTGATGCTGAAATCAATAAAATGATTGAGGTTATCGACCATTCAAGTCGAGAAGGGCAAAGAAACAGATGCATTGTTGAGGTGCTTTATAGTTGTGGTTTACGCGTTAGTGAATTGGTAAACCTCAAAAGAGCGGGTTTATTTTTAGATCATGATTACATCAAAGTAATTGGCAAAGGAAATAAAGAAAGGCTTGTGCCAATAGGAAGCATTGCCAAGGAACAAATACGACTTTATGAAACGGGAATCCGATTGCATTTGGATATTAAAAAAGGACATGAAGAGTTTGTGTTTTTGAATCGAAATGGAAGACAACTTAGTCGTGTGATGATTTTTTATATCATCAAGGATTTAGCTGAAAAAGCAGGAATTAAAAAGAATATTAGTCCACATACACTCCGACATTCTTTTGCAACAGAATTGGTTGACCGGGGAGCAGATCTTCGAGCTGTTCAAGAAATGCTTGGACATTCGTCCATTACTACTACAGAAATTTACACACATTTAGATTCCAGCTATTTAAAGGATACTATCATTCAATTTCATCCCAGATCTTAGAATTATTGGCTGCAATTTTTCTAGGAGAATATTGATCTTTATGTAATTATTTAACAGGCTGTTATATATTTTGACTAAATTGCGGATTGTTTTAAATGCCCAATTAGTACTCTCAGTTGGTGTTTTAAATTGGAAGAAGGGTAAATCAGAGAAGTAATAGAAAATATGAGTAATAATATATATAGTGTAATTACAGGAACAGGAAACTACATCCCCTCAGTAGTGAAAAAAAATGAAGATTTTCTGAGAAATGAGTTTTATGAGACTGATGGGACAAAGATTGAGAAAAAAAATCAGGAGATTATTGATAAGTTTCTGGAAATCACAACCATTGCTGAAAGAAGATATGTTTCTGACGATTTAGTCACATCCGACATAGCTTATTTTGCTGCGTTGGATGCTATTAGCTCTTCAAATATTAATAAAGAGGAGTTAGATTATATCATTGTTGCCCATAATTTTGGTGATGTTAAAAGTGATAATAAAAAATCGGATATAGTTCCTAGTTTGGCAGCTCGTGTTAAGCATAAATTAGCTATTGAAAATCCCAATTGTGTTGCTTATGATTTGCCTTTTGGCTGCCCAGGTTGGCTACAAGGTATAATTCAAGCTGATTATTTCATCAAATCCGGTGACGCAAAAAAAATTCTTGTGATAGGTTCTGAAATTCTATCCAGGGTTTCCGATCCACATGATAGAGATAGTATGTTATATGCTGACGGTGCTGGTGCAACCATACTAGAGGCAAAAGAAAGTGATAGCCCAATAGGAATTTTAGCGCATAAAACACGGTCTGATACTTTTGAATATTCGCAGATGCTGCACATGGATAAGTCGTATAATGTTAATGAGGACAATAAAAACGATATTTTTCTGAAGATGAATGGAAGAAAGCTTTACCAATATGCTTTGGAAAAAGTTCCTCAGGCCATTAAAGATGTTTTAGAGAAAAGTGCTACTCATATTAGTAAAATTACCAAAGTACTGATTCATCAGGCAAATGGAAAAATGGATGATGCTATATTAAAAAGACTGTTCCGTCTGTATGATATGGTTGATTTACCTAAGAATATTATGCCCATGACAATAGAATGGTTAGGGAATTCATCTGTTGCAACTGTACCTACTCTATTGGATCTTATCATGAAAGGTAAAATGGATTTACATAGTATCAATAAAGGCGATACATTGGTTTTTGCTTCTGTTGGTGCAGGTATGAATATCAATGCGTTGGTGTATCAAATGTAAATTTTGTATTTCATTTTTATCAAATGAATAAATTTTTACTATTACTACTTCTTTTATTATCTGCCTGTATTCCACAAAAGCAGGCAAAGAATTTATTTAATTCCTGTTCTGATATTTCATTATCAGATTCTTTTATGACAAAGGATCATCGATATTTTAAAATTTCCTATCCAGCAAATTGGGAGGAAAAAAAAGGAGTTCAAGGACTCATTATTAGTTCCAATCAATTTGAAGATTCTGCTTATCATAGTTTTATGCTTTCTGTGTTTCCCAAAACGCTTTATGGAAGTAGCTACAGAGACAAACCAAATCCCTTGATCGATTATGTGAGATTTGAAAAAATGAAGTTTAAAAACCATGAAGTTGTGTTTTTAACACGCAATGATTTGGGAATTGATAATGAAGAAAAAACAGTCTTTTGGCGTACAGAATTAAGATTCATTAATAGCCATGATAGTTTGCTATATTTGATGGTATTCGGACAACGAAGTGATTCTAAAAAAGAACCCTCCTGGTGTGATTTTAAGGAAATTATTGAATCCTTTGAAATAAAATAGGCTATGAAAACGGAATGTTTTGTATTCAAATTTTCTTTTCTATTAGCGTTTATATTATTGTTACAGTTTCATGCACATGCAGAAACTCTGGATTCTGAAACTAGCGATACGAATAAGTTTGATTGGATTTTAGGTGATTGGGAGACTATCAATAGTGTAGACGAAAAGCAGCATTACGAACAATGGGTGAAAATTTCAGACATTGAATACAATGGATATGGTTTTAGTTTAGTAAACAATGATACAGTTTTTGAAGAACATATGGCTTTAGTGAAGTTTGATGAGGTGTGGGCATTTATTGCCATAGATGTAAATACTCAACCAACTATTTTCAAAATTACAAAACTTGATGAGCTTGCCTTTGTTTCGGAAAATCTGAAAAATGAGTTTCCAAAAAAAATATCATATAAAATAGAAGATAACATGCTCGTTGCACGTATTTCAGATGATAATTCTGAAATCACGTTCAGTTATAAAAGCAAGCAACAAATTGAATATGAAGAGCATAAGAAGAATTCTGGCAGGGCAGCAGCAATTGCTATTGTTGCTATTTGTGCATTATTAATGATCAGGTATTTTAATAGGAAACAATAAAACAGGCCACATCCAGACTAAGTTCAACAATTCTTCGTTAGTATAATTATCAAATTCAAGAAGGATGAAAAAGCTGCTTTTTATATATTTAATGCTTTTTATAGCCAATTCCCTTTATGCACAAGGCCAAATCGATAATGCTTGTATTCCTTTGATGAAACAAGATAAAACCAAATTTGTTGTTAAAGGTATTCATGCAAAAGAAATAATCAGCAAAGGGGCCGAATTTGAATTAGTTGCAACATTCGACCTGGAAGAAACTACAATTAAAATTCATGAGGATCCAACATATATCATTGTTATCAATAAAAATCGAATTGATTATATTACTCCAGATGATAAACTGACTTTTAAAGGTCGAAATAAGTTTGAAGTAGTTTATGGAGGAAGCGGCCCGGAAAGACAAATATTTGAAATTTTATATGATGACAATAATTGTATTCTTTTGGAATCAACACCAACAAGCAAGGGTTATATAAATGGAGAATTAGTTTATAAAAGAACAAGAACAATACGGTATTTATGGGAGCGAACTTTGTTTTAATCAGCAAGAAAATCAAATTCAAATTAATAATGCTTTTGATAGTTTCAGTTGGTCTATTTATTGGCTGTTCTTCTAACATCTATTACCAAAATGCAGGTCAAAGTATATCAACTGGCAGCAGTGGTAATGGAAGCTTGGAAAATGCTTATCAACTTGATTATAAGACACGTAATATGCGTTATTTTAGTCCCTTTAGTTATTATGTATTGGGTAATGCATTTGTTCACTCAAAACTATATTACACTCTTATTGAATCTTATGAAGCTTGTGAAACTACTTGTCCCGACACCAAATTCAAGCTCATGGAATGTTCCTCGAAAAAGGGTGGTAAAATAATGATACACCGAACTCATCAGCATGGATTAAGTGCTGATTTCATGGTTTCTAAAATGAGGAATGACCGTCAGATTAAGCGTTTTGATAAATTAGGTATTTGGCATTATTTATTAAAGTTCGATGAGGGAGGAAATCTCGGGAGAAAAAAGAACGTTTCCATTGATTTTGAAAGTATGGGCAAACACATTATTGCCCTGGATAATGCTGCAAAAGCTAATGGGTTGGCTATCAAAATTGTGATATTGAAAATTGATTTGAAAGACGATTTCTATAAAACAACATCCGGCAAAGAGGTTAAGCGCAGAGGAATATATTTCGCTCAATATTTACAACCCAATGTCGACAAAATGCATGACGACCATTATCATGTAGATTTTACGATTACAGATTGAAAAGATATCAAAAGATATGTTGACGAAATCAAAAGCAATAAATATTATTCTAAGTATATTTCTATGCTTTGTTTTATTGGCATGTGAAAAAGATGGATTTCAAACGGAAGAAATTGACTCAGAGATACGATTGCATCTTTGGGAATTAATTGAAGAATCAGGAAATTCATTATTATTTAAATTTTATACAAGCAACTATTATCCTTGTTGTAATTATAGCATTGACTATTCTTTTAAACAAAATGAAAAGAGTATTAAAATTAAATTGAAAAAAATCATTCTTTGGAATTTTTGTTTGACTTCACCGGGAGAAGCCAGCTGCTTTATTAATGTGGGAAATCTGTCGACTGGGGTATATGACATAGATATTCAAATTAAAAATAATGTGAATAAAGGGACTTTAACAGTGACTGATTCCAAGTATGCAGTCTCTTTTGATACCAATTATAAAATGAGGGTTTATCGTGATGAAGTTTATCGCATACAAAAGAACTTTTATTGGGGAGAAATTCGATATCCATCAGATTCTTTTGAACAATTTGTATTTACACTTTATGATACATTGGAGCAAATAGGGGTGAGAGTCAATGATTATGCACCTGGATATTATGGATATTTTACAATCGATGAATACAATAAACTAATTCGGCATCATCCAAATGATCATTATTTTGCCAATTATGCAACATTCAGATTTGATGGAAAAGTAGCAGTTTTGTATGATTTTCTTAAGAAATACAATGAGAAGCATAACAGCACTTTTAAGTTTACTATAAATGATTGGAAAGGAAATTGGACTTCTTTTTAAACAATCAGATATAAATAATATTCCCTCCTATACCACGTATTTGCTTAGTTTTTTATTTTACCATAAATTGCAATCACAATTATATAAAATAATTTGATCATATGCTCTTGTCTCTTAGTCCCAGTATAGCAGTGTCTTCAATAAATATTTGTTCAGGCGGTATGATTTCTTATTTAAGAGATGTTCATAATTTAATCAAAAATCAAAAAACAACATGGAAAATCAAGTTGAAAAAACGATAACAAATCAAGATAAACAGCTAACCGCTGATAAAGAACTCAGCATAAATCAAGACAAATTAAATTTATACATGGAAAAACTAAAGCTTGAACAAGATTTAAGCTTTGGAGTAATCGCTGCATTAATAGCTTCAGTATTAAGTGCCATTTTATGGGCAGTTATTACAGTTACTACAGAATATCAAATTGGATTTATGGCTGTTGCAGTTGGCTTTGCTGTAGGTTATGCAGTTAGGTATTTCGGGAAAGGGATCGATAAAATATTTGGAATTATTGGTGCCATATTTTCAATTATTGGTTGTTTGCTTGGAAACTTCCTCAGCATAGTTGGTTTTATTGCTTCTACTGAAGGCTTGGGGTATTTCGAAACACTTTCACTTTTGGACTATAGTTTAGTGCCACAAATAATAAAGGAAACATTTAACCCGATTGATTTGCTATTTTACGGAATTGCCATTTATGAAGGGTATAAGTTTTCCTTTAGGCAGTTAAAGGAAGAAGACATAATTGCAAATGCTGCAGAATAAGCATTTCTAGATTATTCGTTAACTAAAAGTATAAGCTTATGAAAGTACCAAGTTGGGGATATGCAGTTGGCATTCTGATGATGTTTTTTGGTGGATGTAGTATGATTGGCGATTTGAAAAGTATTGACTCACCAAACATGTTTGAAATGCAAAATGACATGTTCAATATCATGTCTGACAAGGATGATTCATTTTCGGATGATAGTTTGATGAGAGCCAGTAGCGATTCTACTGAGATTGATTCTCTTGAGATGGATCCGTTTGGAATTATGGAGGGTATGAGCGAAGCAATGGAGGAAGCCTTTTATATTTCAGATTTCACAAAAACATGGATTGTCCGATTTGGTTATATTGGTTTATTTTTATCGCTGCTTTATGTTTTAGGAGGGGTGTTTTTGCTTATTCCTAAAAAGCATTCCATTAATCTGGCTTATTTGGCACTTGTCTTAAGTTTTGTTTTTAGTATACTTACTTATGTTGTAATAACATCAGATGCTAAAAATAGTTTTGTTGGAATGGCTACAGGATTTACTCAAATAGGAGGAATTATTATTGATTTTATTTTGCTGATAGTAATTATTGCTTCAGATAAAACCGCTTATGAAAATAAGGTAGATAAAGCAATTGATTCTGTAAATTCCTCACAATAAATAGTAATAAAAAAACAAATAATCATGATTATATTTGGAACAAGAGGTGTTAAATCAACGATGTCAGCAGGAAATTTTAACTGCCCACAATGCGATCAAAGTACACCTTATCGTCACAGAAAAGTAACTAACTTTTTTACCTTGTATTTCATTCCCATCATACCATTAGGTCGTGTTGGTGAGTATGTTGAATGTGGTCAATGCAAAGGAACCTATATTCCACGGGTATTGGAAAATGCACCCTCAAATAATGAGGCATTTATGGCAGAATATGAAAAAGCCATCAAACATTCGATGATATTGATGATGCTGGCTGATGGTGTAATAGATGAAAAGGAGAAAGAACAGGTATTGGAGATTATTAATGAATTTAGTCAAAATAATATTTCATCTCCACAATTGGAAGACTATATCGTTCAGGTTCAAAAAGAAAATAAAGATGTAACCACCTATCTGAAGAATGTAGGCCCATCATTAAATGAACATGGTAAAGAGACTGTTATAAAGTGTGCTCTGGCTGTAGCAGCTGCCGATGGCCATATTGATGATTCTGAATTAAAAATGATATCTGAAATGGGTAAAGCCATGGAAATGTCAGCGTCTCATTTGAAAGGAATATTAAGTGATATCTTTGAGAAGAAATAAAGTCTTGATAGTTTGTCAAGCGCTTAATAAAACAATATCATAATCTTATGAATAATAAATATAAGATGATAAGAACGTTCTTGTCTTTTTTCATTTGCATAGTAATTTCTACTAATGCATTGGCTCAGCATGAAATTGCTCAATCTGCATCAACCTTAGAAAACTCCCTTTTATGGGAAATTTCAGGAAATGGTCTTTCAGAACCATCCTATCTCTTTGGAACAATTCACATGATTCCCAAAAAGGATTATTTTTTCAATCAAATCATGAAAGAAAAGTTCAATAGTTGTAAAACCTTAGCACTGGAAATTGATATGGAAATTCCTTTCGCAAAACAGGTGGAAATTGCTCGAAATATGATTTTCCCTAATGGAGTTACCTTACGGAATTATATGTCGGACGAAGAGTACTATTCTTTTCAGCATTATGTATTAGATACTTTACGCATTAAGGAAAAGAAGTTTAAACAAGTACAAAGGTTAAAACCTTTTTATGGTTCAGCTATTTTAATAAGCGAATTATTGGGAAAAACAGTAGCCTATGAGCAAAAGCTTAGTCAAGCTGCCAAGAAAAATAAAATGAGTTTCGCTGCATTGGAAACTATTGAATATCAA
>JABINZ010000008.1 GCA_018698135.1 Bacteroidota bacterium | reverse complement strand
CCGGGGCAATATGAGCAATCCTGTCAATAATGAGTTCCACAAACCATTTATTATTTGCCAGTCCTCCTGTCAGTAATATGCCATCAATTTGCCCTTTTAATACTGTTGACATTCCACCTACTTCTTTTGAAACCTGATAAGCCATTGCTTCATAAATTAAAAGAGCTTGCTCATTTCCACTATCCACCAATTTTTCGACTTCCATAGCATCATTTGTTCCAAAGTAAGCAACAAATCCTCCTTGACCAGTAATCATTTTCTTCACTTCATCCAGAGAATAATCGCCAGAATAGCAAAGTTTTGCCAACGATCCAACTGGTAAGGTTCCACTCCGCTCTGGAGAAAAAGGCCCCTCTCCATCTAATCCCTGATTTACATCTATTACTCTACCTTTTTTATGCGCACCAACTGTTATTCCTCCTCCTAAATGAACTACGATCAGGTTTAAGTCCTCGTATTTTCTGGATATACATTTGGCGTGGAATCTGGCTACCGCTTTATGATTCAGTGCATGAAAAATAGAAATTCGCTCAAATAAGGGATGTCCTGCAATTCGAGCAACTGCATCTAATTCATCAACAACTACCGGATCAGCAATATAGGCTTTTGCATTGGGTAAGTTTTTAGCGATTGCATCTGCAATAAGTCCACCCAAGTTGCTGGCGTGTTCTCCTAAAACACCAACCATTAAATCTTTTTTCATGGCAGCATTTACTTCGTAAATACCCGAAGCTATTGGTTTCAATAAACCTCCTCTACCCACTACAACTTTTATATCGTCAAAATCAACGCTTGCTTTTTTTAACTCATCATAAATAATTTGTTTTCTGAATTCATACTGATCACCAATCTTTTTGAATCCATTTAACTCTTCTGATGTATGTCTGATATTCTTAAAAAAAACAATTTTCGAACTGGAATAGATTGCAATCTTTGTTGAAGTTGAACCCGGATTTATTGCAAGTATGCTCATGAATAATACTAATTCATTAATATTTTGAATATAAAAGTACTTCTATTTAACATTTTTCAAATATCAATTTATCCAATAAAATGTTTATAAAGCTGAAGCCAATACAATTGACATTAATTTGCTTTTTTCACTATCAGCTCGGGATGTTAAAATAATAGGAACCTGAGCTCCCATAATTAAAGCGGCCACCGTTGCTCCCCCAAGAAAACTCATTGCTTTATACATGAAATTTCCGCTTTCAATATCATTGCAAATAAGAATATCGGCATCTCCTGCAACTTCACTTTCAATTCCCTTATGTAAGGCGGCTTCCTTTGAAATTGCATTATCCAACCCCAAAGGTCCATCAATGATGCAATTTGTTATCTGCTTTCGTTTATTCATTTGTGTTAAAGCTGCTGCATCAATTGTAGCTGGCATAGCAGGATTCACTACTTCCACTGCAGCAAGAATGGCAACTTTAGGAATTGAAACACCGATAGCATGAAAAACTTCCAAAGCATTATTAATGATAGCCACTTTGTCTTTTAATTCAGGAGAAATATTCATTCCAACATCGCTAATTCCTAAAAGCTTATGATAATAAGGAGATTCAAAAACCGACATATGGCTGAGAACTTCATTTTTTCTCAATCCTTTTTCCTTGTTTAAAACAGCTTTTAAAAGACCCGCAGTGCTAACCAAACCTTTCATCAGTATGGATGCTTTTTTATCATGAATCAATTCGACTGCTTTCGCACACGATTTCAGTGGATCATTTTCAGGATATATTTCAATATTTGTTAGATCGAAATTCAAACTCTGCGCTATTTTTTCGATCTTTTCTTTATGACCAACTAAAACTGCATTGATGATTTTTTTCTCAATTGCCTTTTGAATAGCTTCCATTACATGAAGATCCTCGGCTGCGGCTACCACCACCGTTTTAATTTCTTTATTTTTTACTAAATCAAATAGTTGGTCCAATTTTGTCAGCATTCCACTTAATTAAATTGATTCATTAATATGCTCTGGCATCTCTTCCTTCAAAATAATTGACAAAAGATTGATTTGCCACTTTACTACCACCAGGTGTTGGATAATTCCCTGTAAAATACCAATCCCCTTTATGATCTGGGATCGCCCGATGCAAGGTTTCAATATCCTGATAAATAATACTTAATTCTCCACGCATATCCTCAGGTGTCACTAATTCACTAATTTTTTTGCTTATTTCTTCTGCACTAAAATGCTTATAAATCTCCTTGACATGATTTACCGTATTTTCCGAAAGCTCTTTCGATTCTTCTTTGCACTTTCGATATACATCTCTGATTACAAACTCTTTACCGTGATCTTTTAATAATTCAATTGCAGCTCTGAAAGCAACAAAATCCTTCAATTTCGACATGTCAATGCCATAACAATCGGGGTATCGGATTTGAGGTGCTGAAGAAACAATGATTATCCTTTTAGGTTCAAGTCTATCTAACAATGAAATGATACTTTCTTTCAAGGTGGTGCCTCTTACAACAGAATCATCCAAAATAACCAACGAATCTTTTCTTGTTTTAATAATACCATAAGTGCTGTCATACACATGACTTACTAAATCTGTTCTGCTTTTATCCTCTGTAATAAAGGTTCTTATTTTAGTATCCTTCACTGCAATTTTCTCAACACGAACTCTTTTGGATAATATTTTATTCAATTGAACAGAGTCGCATCCTTCTAATGCCATTATTTCTTTTTTCTTATTTTCATCCAGATAGTCATTCAATCCTTCAATCAAACCAAGAAAAGCGAATTCAGCCGTATTGGGGATGTATGAAAATACTGTATTATCAATATCATAATTAATATCTTCCAATACTTTTGGAGCCAGAAACTGACCTAATTTTTTTCTTTCTCTGTATATATCTTCATCAGTTCCTCGACTGAAATAAATGCGCTCAAAGGAACAGGATTTTCGTTCTCTTTTCTCAACAACCTTTATTTGACTTAATTCACCGTTCTTTTTAATAATCAATGCATGTCCGGGTTCTACCTCATGAATATCCTGATAAGGTAAATTAAAGGCAGTTCGAATGGCTGGTTTTTCAGAGGCAACAACAACTACTTCCTCATCCTGGTAATAAAAAGCAGGTCGTATGCCAGAAGGATCGCGTAAAACAAAAGCATCACCATGGCCGATTAAGCCAGCAATGGTATATCCTCCATCAAAATCACGGGCAGAACGTGTTAAAATATATTCCAAGGATAAGTTTTTAGCTATTAAATCTGTAATATCCTTTTGATTATAACCTTGTTCCTTATACTGTTTGTACAAGTATTCGTTTTCGCTTTCTAAAAAATGTCCAATTTTTTCAAGAACAGTAATCGTATCCGTAAAACTAATAGGATATTGGCCTAATTCCACCAATTTATCAAACAATTCCTTATTGTTGGTCATATTGAAATTACCTGCCAACATCAGGCTTTTTGTTTTATAATTATTAGGTCGATATACAGGATGAACAAACCGAATGTCGTTCCCTCCATGTGTACCATACCTCAAATGTCCCAACAACAATTCACCCATGAAAGGTAAGTTCTCCTTCATCAATTGAATGTCGTTAAGTGCCGATTTAGATTGAAAATCAGAAAACTCAGTAAACATAGAATTGAATAAATCCATTATGGGAGTATCCGTAATTGAACGATTTCTGTATATGTATTGTTTTCCCTGTGGAAGATCAAAATTTACGACACCAATTCCTGCACCATCTTGTCCTCTGTTATGTTGCTTTTCCATGAGCACATAAAGCTTGTTAAGAGCATACAAGGGAGACTTGTACTTTTCTTTGTAATAGCTCAATGGTTTTCGTAACCTGATGAGAGCAATACCGCATTCATGTTTAATAAAATCGCTCATTCCATGTTTCTATTAAGCAGCAAATATACCTAATAATACAGCAAAGTTTTGACAGTTAATCCACAGATATTTCACACGCATTTCTATAATTAGTCCATCCACCCAACACATTAAAAACACAAATTAAGAATGGAATGAAGGAAGTCAAAGTTCAAACGATAACGAATCATTTTTTTGAATAATCAAAATAATAAAGAACAACTTGAGTTAGTATTAAAAGACTTTTAGCAAGCATGAAAAGAATCCTATTCCTTATCATTCTAACATCACTTTTTCTCAACTTCCAAAATCAAACTATAAATTTGGCATTCGTGAAGGAAAATCCTAGCCAAACAATCAGACCAAAAGCTGAACAAGCACTGGACTATTGTAAAACAAATCATCTTAACACTGAATTCTGTTTACTATTAGACATGCATATTCATTCTGGCAAGAATCGCCTCTTTATTTGGGATTTTGAAAAAGATACAATCATGAGTCAGGGTTTATGCAGCCATGGTTGTTGTGGAAATCCTTGGGGAGAAGACTACACTGCCGATAATCCTGAATTTAGTAATGCACATGGGAGCCATTGTTCTTCGCTAGGAAAATACAAAATCGGTAGCTGTGGCTGGAGTAATTGGGGGATTAATGTAAACTACCAATTATATGGATTAGAAGCTACAAACAACAATGCCAATGCACGGCAGATCGTATTACATGGCTGGGAAATGCTGAGTGATACAGAAATATATCCAAGTGGTTCTCCTGAAGGATGGGGCTGCCCTGCTGTTTCAAATGATTTTATGCGTGTGCTGGATGATAAATTAAAAGGAGTAGATACGAATGTTCTATTATGGATATTTCAATAGTTAGTACAGATGAAAAAAATCTATCTATTATTTATTTTACTGTTTTTTATTCAAAACATGGCTGCTCAAATACTTGAAAAAGAAGCCAGCTATTATGACCAATATGATCAATTATATAAAATAGAGAGAAAATATGTTGATACAATTCAAAAAAATCAAAACTATATTCGAATTAGAAAAGATGAAATAATTAGTATTAAGCGGTCTGAATATCAACGAAATGACACACTTATTGTTGAAGAAGTTTATTATAGGTTTTTGGCTATAAAAAGCCGAATTGATAGTTTCAGAGATGCACCAATGACAAAAATATGGCTAGAAGAAAATTCGGATACAGTGAAAATATCTTTTCATATTTATGCCGATGATTTCAAGTGTATTGGTGACACCTTCATTGTAACAAACATCAAGGAATATCTGGACAGTCTGCAGTATACAAATTACATAGATGAATACTTATTCAGTCAACACTATACAGAACATAACTACCTTGATACTGTTTTGACAGGAAAATTCGATTTTAATAATTTTATTATTCAACCGATTGAAGAAGCATATTCTTACTATGTAAATAACAAATTGGTTAAAGTAGAGTTCTTTAATAACAACAAGCAACATAGCGAACAAAATTGCACATATGGCACTAACAACATGATTTGCAAACGTTATTTCCACAAAGATTCTATTATTCTATATCAAATTGATAGTTTAATTTGGAATCATGACACTTCAATAGTTATGGACTATACGTCCAGACTAGACTGGGAAGAGTCGTATATGTCGATATATTCAATCTGGGATCAGATCATTCAATATACTGATGAAAGTTATAATTGGATGAGAAAATATATGGAGGTTGAAAATATGCTGAATGAATTAATACTTTCAAACATTCTTTATAATGATCAACTATTTTCTATTGCACTTTATAGATTTGATAGAATAAAAGAAAATAGCTTTTTATCAGCCAGAGGAGACCATTTCAATTACACCTATTTATATGACAATTCAAATCGAATTACAGAGCAAAAGAAATTCAGGAATAATGAATTGAGTTACAAAGTTGTTTATACATTCTTTTAAATGGAGTGAGTGATTCAAATTCCTTTAAGGCTCACTCGTACTACAATCAGCATTACACAAGAACGCTATTTACTTGCAGATCGATCTGTCCTACAAATTAATTTGTTCATCCGTATTTGTACAACATCAATTATCGATTTTTCCTCTTTGCCCCATCCCTAAAGGGTGGCGAAAAAATCAATTTGCACCCCCGCCTGAACATTGTCGGGCAGGCTTTAGGGAGGGGCAACAAATTGATTTACAGTAAAAATTTTTTAAATGTAGTACAATAGCGAATATTCAAAAACAATACATGGATTTAGATTCATCTACTATTACCAATTAATTTCTTTATAATTTTGAATCTGATTTCAACAACAAAGGATCATTGAAATACATAACATTTAAGGAGCTATTATCATGAGAAAAATTATATTAACATTAGTACTCATACTTGGTGTAATAACGTGTAGTAATGCACAAGATTACAAAACAGCTGTAGGTTTAAGAGGTGGATTATCGAATGGAATAACAATCAAACACTTTGTTGGAGAATCAACTGCTTTGGAAGGGATCTTTTATATCCGGTGGAGAGGTTACAATATCACAGGATTGTATGAGAAACACAAACAGGCATTTGGAGTAGAGCGCTTAAATTGGTATTATGGTTTTGGCGGCCACCTTGGATTTTGGAATGGTGCTTATGTGAATTGGGCTAATAATAATAATGACTATACCGTTATAGGTGTAGACGGTATTCTGGGAATTGAATATAATTTTGAAGAAATTCCCATTAATTTAAGTCTTGATTGGAAACCTGCATTGAATATCATTGGCTATTTTGGTTTTTGGGGAGATGGAGGAGCACTATCTATTAGGTATATATTTTAACTTCAGTAATTCCAAACATAGAATATGTGTGTGAAAATCAGAAAGTAAAATCTCCTTACGGAAAACCTAAAAGATTCAAATCCTATCCAAATTCACTTGCCTAAAATCAGAATCGGCCTCTCCAGTATTAATTGTTGATGACGGTTCAAAAAGCAAAACCTTAACCTCCTTTTTGGCAATGGGTCTATGTTCTACTCCTTTTGGGATCACAATTAATTCACCTTCAGTCAAATGAATGGCTTTATCCCTCAGTTCAATGGTAAATTCTCCTTCAATCACCATAAAACTTTCATCTTCATTTTCATGCGAATGCCAAACAAAATCACCTTTAAACTTAACCAACTTCATGTATTGGCCATTTAATTCAGCAATAATTTTAGGATCGTAATGTTTGTTTATCTTTCTGAATTTATCAGCTAAATTAATTTTATCGATAATCATATCGCTCAATTGCTATTTAAAACTCTCCCTTTTCTTCTGATTCAAGTGGCTTCATAGCTTTGCCCTTCCCTTCCAACATATTTATAAAATCTTCTAAGCTTGAAGCCGGAATTTTGCGTGCAACAATTTTCTTCTCCTCATCCAAAACGTAAATGATTGGAAAACTAAACACATCGTAGTTTACACGATAGTTATTAAAATCTTTAGTATCCACAACATTGGTAAACTTTAGATTGTGCTTCACCTGATACGCTCTCCAAGCAGGTAAATCTCGGCCAATGTTAACTGCATACACATCAACTGAATCGCGTGGGGTTTGATTGTAAAATTCTTTTATTTCACGCATCGATTTCCGACAAGTACCACATGTTTCGTCCCAAAATACTAGAATAGTGTATTTACTTTTCATTGCATGCAAAGAATGATAATCTCCTAAACTATCCTGCATGATGAGTTCCTTCGCTTTCATACCCATCATGTTGTATTGCATTTTTGCTGTACGGTCATATATCTTCGCATATTGAGCAGAATCAACCCAATCGGCAATTTTTGGGATATAGTATTTCATCGCTAACTGAAAAACAACCGTTTCGTCCCCCATGTATTTAAATTTCGCATACTTATTAAATAGCTTGGTTAAAGTAAACTTAAATACCTCTTTGTTTTGTAATGATCGATCAATAACCCTTTGGCATGAAGCACTAACAGAATCGGGTTGTCTCATGCTTAACTCATTAATAAATTTATCTATTCGTGGTTCAAAAACCGGGGTCCTCATGATTCGCTCATCCGAAAAATCAATATTATCGAGATAGTGATTTTGGTAAAATGCATATAGATATTCGTTGTAATCTTTGTCATCTTCACCCTCATTTCGGCCACGTGGACGAGGCTCCTCAGTAGCTTTAATTATTTTAGTGGCAAACAAATCCTTTCCGGTAACAAATAAGTTTTCCTTAAAGGTTTTTATTAACTCGTCTAATTGAACTAATTCTTCCCTGATAATCTGTAAAGAATCTTCATTTCCCTTATTCGCATCTAACCTTTTTTGAAGAGCTACTTTCTTATTGTATTGAGTCCTCATGTAGGACTGATAGTTATAAAGCAATTTATTCTCTTCAGATTTGATCACTTTCATTGAGGCAATAAAGTCAGGCTGAGAAGTTTGCAAAGAAATTTCAGCTTCCGTAATAACCAAATCAAAATAGCCGATATTCGGAATAGCTAGGAAATAAAGGCCTCCATCAAGTTCTTCCTTATAATTAATGTGTAATTCTCCTTTTGCATTTACGTCAAAAGTATCTTTCACATACATGTTTTTTCCGCTATAAAAACCAAGAATTACAATATCATTCTTATAACTTTTATATTTTACTTTAATATCGGTTCCATCAGGGCTAGCGAAGGCAAAAAAGCATGTTGCAACTAGCAAACTAACAAAGAGTATTCGGATTTTCATCATATCTGTAACATTTTATATTATTCAAATATAGAATTGCAATCTGATTTCTGAAGAAATAATTGCGGATGACCATATCTTTATGCAGATAATCTGCCAAAAGCATTAATTTTGCAGTAATTATGAAACATATCAGAAACTTCTGTATCATTGCTCACATCGATCATGGCAAGAGCACGCTAGCAGATCGCTTATTGCAATTTACCAATACTATCACCGAACGTGAAGCGAAAGAACAAATCCTGGATGACATGGATTTGGAGAGAGAACGTGGTATTACCATTAAATCGCATGCAATTCAAATGGATTATCATTTAAATAATGAAAATTATATTCTGAATTTAATTGATACACCGGGTCATGTTGATTTTTCATATGAAGTTTCCCGGGCAATTAAAGCTTGTGAAGGTGCATTATTAGTAGTAGATGCCTCTCAAGGAATTGAAGCTCAGACCATTTCGAACCTATTTTTGGCACTAGAACACGATTTAACCATTATACCTGTATTAAATAAGATTGACTTACCGGGTGCAATGATTGATGAGGTGAAAGATCAAATTATTGAACTGATTGGATGTACGGATGACGATATTATTCTGGTAAGTGCCAAAACCGGAGATGGAGTCGAATATCTTTTAGAGCAATTAGTTGATAGAATTTCTGCTCCGGTTGGAAATATCGATTTGCCTTTAGAAGCTCTTATTTTTGATTCTGTTTTCAACCCATATCGTGGTGTTATTGTTTACTTTAGAATTTTCAATGGCAAGATTAATAAAAACGATCATGTCAAGTTTTTTAATACCAAAAAGGAGTACCATGCGGATGAAATTGGAGTTCTTAAATTAAAACAGCTTCCGAAAGATCAGGTTAATGCTGGTGATGTTGGTTATCTGATATCAGGCATTAAAACAGCCAAAGAAGTAAAAGTTGGAGATACAATAACCCATACTGTTAATCCTTGTAAGGAAGCAATCAAAGGATACGAAGATGTTAAGCCAATGGTTTTTGCCGGAATTTATCCAGTGATAAACGAAGAATTTGAAGAACTTAGAGATTGCATGGAGAAACTGCAACTTAATGATGCTTCATTAGTCTACGAACCCGAAACATCAGCTGCACTTGGTTATGGCTTTAGATGTGGATTTCTGGGCATGTTGCATATGGAAATTATTCAGGAACGTCTTGAGCGTGAATTTGATATGAACGTCATTACTACAGTTCCTAACGTTTCAGTGATTGTTACTCCTGTTAAAGGAGATAAAATTATTGTAAATAATCCTGCAGAACTACCTGATCCTGGCGTAATAAATTCAATTGAAGAGCCCTTTATTAATGCACAAATTATTTCTAAGGCAGAATATGTTGGTAATATTATCAAATTATGTCTGGGCAAAAGAGGTGTTTTACAAAATCAGGTATATCTGACACAAAATAGGGTTGAATTGTTTTTTCAAATGCCCTTAGCTGAAATTATTTTTGATTTTTATGATAAGCTCAAAACAATATCACGAGGTTATGCATCTTTGGACTATTCACCAATTGGAACGCAAATAACTAATTTAGTAAAACTGGATATTAAACTGAATGGAGAACCTGTTGATGCCTTGTCATCTATCATTCATCGCGATAAAGCATACGATTACGGTAAAAAGATTTGCGAAAAACTCAGGAAATTAATTCCTCGCCAACAATACGAAATTGCTATTCAGGCTGCAATTGGTAATAATATAATTTCTCGCGAAACAATTAAAGCCTTACGAAAAGATGTAACAGCCAAATGTTATGGAGGTGATATTACCCGTAAAAGAAAACTACTGGAGAAACAAAAGAAAGGTAAAAAACGAATGAAGCAAGTAGGGAATGTTGAAGTTCCTCAATCTGCATTTATGGCCGTATTGAAAATTGACAATTAGTATTTCTTGATTTTGCTGGTGTGAAAGCCATTTTCTTACCATCTGAGTCAATCTTTGATGACTCAGGTGCATCACACTGAGTTCTTTGCATTGACTCAGTGAGGAGAATAAAAATCACCCAGATTTTTTGAAGTTTATTTTTGAACCAGGGATTGTTTGGCTTCATATCTGTAACAATACCATCAAGCAGAACTTGCTCGCTTGGAAAAATACCCAAATATGCTTTGGCATCTGCAAGCATCACTTCAATCAAAAACTTATACTCATGGGCAGGGCTTGAATTCAACCACAGAAGTTCAGGAAATTGTGACGGAATAAATAGAGGTTTATGTAAAAAAAGATTGCTAAAAAGTTTCATATTTTATACTTCTTATTACATGATGTATTATTTTTTTATTATATTTGACTTGCTTAAGACTTAATACATGTACCAAACAAAATAGTTTATTCTTGTAATTTTTACAAGAATGTTAGTATTATTTTGATTTAAAGGAAATTGATTAAGTAATTATGGACAAGCATTACCCCCCCCCATTTTTTACATTACATATTGATAATAAGCTACTTGCGTTTAACTATTTATAATATGCAAAGGCCAATTACATATTATACTCTTTTCGTTAACAAGCACAGTTTGATAAAATTCAAACCAATAAAAATAAAAGGAGAACTCCCAAATGCAAACAGGTACTTTGTTAGCTTGAACCGTATTTTTTCTGTGTTGAGAAAAACGGTTTTGGGGTTTACTTAGCCAGGCTAAGCATCACGTGTTCAGTGTCGCAAACTAACATGTAAATACCCCCAAAACCTAACTACAAAGTTAGAGTTTTGATTTTTATTATGCTATTTAGGTATAAAACAAAGATGAAAATTTTTTAAGAATCAAAATTTTAATGAAATGAAAAAGATAATATTTATAAATTCAATACTAATTGTTTTGCTATCAATCAACTGTAAACTAGTTTTAGCTGATGTCATAAATGAAAAATGGATAGTAGATAGTGATGAAATTTGGACAAACTCTACTGATCTTCAAACAAAATGTTCTACATATGTAGATGCAAGTGACAATGTTCACGATATGAGTTATTTGCATGGAATAGAGATTACCAGCTCAGCAACACTTGTTTTAACAGTAGATGAGCTAAAACTAAATCCTACAGCCCTGATTATAGTAAATATAGGTTCGAGACTAATTATTGAAAACACAACAATAAGAGAAGAATGCGGAGGTTTTAATTGTGGCCCATGGGAAGGAATTGTAATAAAGGGAAACCCAAACTCTAACCAGAATATACTTGGATCAAGCAGAAACCAAGGATTATTGATAATGCGTGATAATGCTAAATTGCATGGTGCACACTATCCTATCAAAATTGAAGGAGGTGGTGTGGCACTTGTAAACAATTCCATTATAAGTAATTGTATAATTGGAGTAGATATGCAATCATATCCAAATTCAAATAAGACTTATTTTCGAAACACATTGTTTACTTCAGAACATGATCCAAATGATGAGTATGGTAATATAGACATGGTTAAGTTTGTGAATTTAACAGATGTAGAGGGTGTGCGTTTTGAAGGCTGCACTTTTGAATATCATCCACATACAGGAGATAGTAAACCTGATTATGGCATTTATTCCAGTGGTTCGACTTTCAAACTTCAAAAATCACTGGATTTATCCTCGTTACCAGGGAATTGTTCGCGAAATGGAGACAGGAATACTTTTAGTAAGCTGACCTATGGTGTGCATTTGGCCGGACCTGAAGATAGTGATTGTGAAATTTTGCAATCCGATTTTTATAACTGCACAGTTGGCGTTGCATGTATTGATGATGAAAACACAACTATGTACCTGAATTCATTTGTATGGGACGAGTATTTTTATCCCAAAAGCGGTGCATACTTCTCGGATGTGTTGAAAAGCCATACCTCTGTGGACATGCCACAGGCCTGTGGCATTTTATACAGTCACTCCACTGAATTAAAAGTATTTGAGAATGAATTTAGCTGGAATTTAGCAAATATGGGAACAGGTAATGTATTCTATAGCTATGGCATAGCCGGAAAGCATACAGAATACCAAAACAGTTTTTCAGAGTTTTTTCACAATGCTTTTGGAAATGTCGGTACTTATTCTCAACAAAACATGAATTATATAAATGGTATAGTAACGGATGTTTCAGGATTGACTAGTGCACAACAGGCACAACTACATGTTAGTTGTAATGATTTCACCGAAATGAATTCCTGTCACATACTATATGCCGAGAACCCAAGCTCTAGCCAACGATTAATAGACCAGGGGGGACGTGATTACTACAACGATGTGGATGCCAACAACACCTATGATGTTGAGATGAGCAGTAATGACCATTTAATTAATGTTAATACGGGTTATTATATATACAAAACAAACCTATCCATGATTACATCCGGGAACATTACGATTGATGATACAGACATCAGCACCACTAATTGTGACGAGGTAAATGCCTGCGATTATTTTGATAATATTACTGTGAGTTATCCTAATGGGGAGCCTGTGGATGAAATTGATCCTGATTTAGGGGAACCAGACCCAGACTGGAGGCGGGATATTAATGAGTATGATGACATGCTGATTGTTGACGAACCTATTGAACAATCTGAACGCAGGCTACCGGATTTTGAAGATGAAATACCTGATGAAAACTATGTAAGTATTTATCCAAACCCGGCTGAGGATCATTTCAGTATTTCGTTTAATACAGAGAAAGCAGTGCATGCAGTAACTGTTTTTGATATACATGGAAGAGGAGTGTATTCGATTATTGCTAATACAAACTGCTGGCATTATTCGATAACTAATAAGGAGCAGTGTTTACAATCCGGGCTCTATTTGCTTAAATTAACATTTAAGGATGGGAGTTCAGAACAACATAAACTTTTGATCAAATAAATTTCCAGTTTGCCCTGTACATATTTTTATTGTGCAGGGCAACTTTTATTTAAGTTAAATGATATTTCGAAGAAAAAACAAGATCAGCTTTTTAGCTTGTTGCTTATTGCTTATGAGTTTTATGGATATCTACCCACAACGATATGCATATTTGGGTTGTTCATGGGAGAATTTTATTGATATCAGGCAATACCCCCCCATTTTTGAAGGGAAAATGAATGATCCACAGGCCAACGGCAATTCTTCAACTGCAACAATTTGCGACAGCCTTGGAAACATGCAATTAGTTGCCGGACACCATCGGGTATTTAATAAATATAAGAACCGGATAAACGACTCAGATCTCATTCTTAGTAATTTATCACATTTAAAATCAAGCATAATGTTACCAACAAAGCGAGATGGGATCTACTATTACTTTTACATTATCCCTTATGGAGATAATCCCGAATATAAACGGCCGGGATTAGCCTATGCCGAAATTGATGTGAATGCCAATGGGGGGCTCGCTGCCATTACCGATACGCTACAGTTTTACCGTACCGATAGCCTTGAAATCATGAATATTATTGCAGTACCTCATCAAAACCAGGGGGAGTACTGGATTATTGCTGAAAACCATGCCGATAAAAAATTCTATGCCTGGCATTTCAATGGTTATGGGGTTCAGGCACCTGTTATTTCATCGATTGGAGGAATTATATATTTAGCCAATTATAAATCCTTTTATAATTATGCATATTGTTACTCAAATACAACCCAAAGCCTGTTTCATGTTATCAATTCTTTTTCTACGGATTCCATTGTGATTAAGCAATTAAAATTTGACAACCTATCGGGTCAATTAAAACTCAGATCAGAGTATAACCTACAGCAATTGGAGTATAAAAAATCTGGTAATGTAAAGTATGACCTTTTTGCAGAAACAACAGAGTTCGATACAATATTATACCTTGCCTTATCCTATTTTGGCAATGTTACGGATTCAAGCCAACTACTTCAATTTCATTTTGATCAAAACATGAATATCAAAGACTGTAACAGGTTTGATATATCATATGATATTCGTGGATTACGTTATGTATTTGATGGTAAACTTTATTTTTTGTCAGGAAGACGTGTTACAGTTGTTAAAGATGAATATGCACTATCTGTCATTAGGGAACCTGGCAAATGGAGCCAAGCCTGCGATTTGCAGGAATGGGCTTTTCCAATAAACTATCAAGGAGGGAATTTGATTTTTTCAAATATTGTTCATGAGGACCTGAAAATACGTTTCACTTCATTTATGGAGTGCATGGATACAGTAATATTTGAAAACCAATCAGATTCAGTAAATTTCAGTAGTTTTACCTGGTTGTTCCCCAATGGCGATAGCCTGGTTAATTATCATGCAAAGTATAGCTTCAGGCAATCAGGAAAACATCTTGTCCGCTTAAAAGGAACAACTCCAGGTGGCTATATTGCTTGGAGAATTGACACAATAGACTACCTAAAACCACCTATAGCCTCTTTTTATTCAGACACCACCACGGGCTGCCAGTGGCTGGCCTATCAATTTTACGATTCCAGTTTTAAAGATACTGTAAATAAGAGCATAGGCGAAAGCTGGCTTTGGGATTTTGGAGATGGAAGTACTGATACTGTTCAAAACCCTGCCCATGTGTATACGGAAACTGGTAAATACACCATAAAACTCATTTACAGCAATGGCTTTTGCACAGATACCATAGAAAAACAACAGGCCGTGGAAATTATAGCCGCCCCACGCCCGGGATTTGCCTTGAGCCAAAGCAATTATTGCTCGCCTTATGCGCTTCAGATAGCAGATACTTCCTTTGGGCAGGTGCAAAAGTGGTATTACAGTTTTGGTGATGGCAGCGACACGAGTGTTAAAAATCCTGCACATGTTTATCAATTACCGGGGAATTATAAAATCATACAATTCCTTACCGGATCTACAGGCTGTATTACCAAAGATTCAGCTTTATTGCATTTAACAAAAGGATTTTCAGGACATGAAATCCCCAATGCTTTAACAGCTACTGTTCCTGGTAATGAAAGCATACTATTAAATTGGGAGAGCTTGCCTGAAGCTTATTCCTATGATGTATTTAAAAGTTTAAATGATACTGATTATATCAAACTGCTTAATCAACAGGATACATTTTTACTAGATGTGAAAACTGACCCTACTCAACAAGTGTATGCCTACAAAATAGCTGCCCTCGATAGTTGCAAGCGCTCCACACTAAACAGCCTGAAAATGAAAAACATTTTGCTGACTGGCGAAACCCACCACAACGAATATAGCATATTGTACTGGACACCCTATGAAGAATACCAAAATGGAGTAGACGAATACAGGCTGCAATACAAAACAGAAAGTGGCCAGTTTGCAGGTGTAAGCAGCACATCTGCTACAGATTTTAGGGATAGCAGGTTCTTTGATGGAAAAACGCAATTGGAAAAATGCTACCGCATTGTGGGAGTCGAAAAAAAAGGAAACTTACAGCAAAGTATCAGCAACATCCTTTGCCTCGATTATGAAGCAGTTCTTTGGGTACCTACAGCCTTTACACCCAATGGTGATGGTTTGAATGACAGTTTTCTGGTGCAAGGCATTCGAATACTGGATTTTTATGTACAAATTTACAACCGCTGGGGCGAAAAGGTATATGAAAGCTACGATGCAGCAGAATGCTGGGATGGCAGCTTCAGGGGAAATGCTTGTCCTGCAGGAGTCTATACTTACCTTGTTAAGGCGGTAGGAAATGACAATAATGATATTTCAATTACAGGAAGCCTGCATTTAATCAGGTAATAAATTCCGGATTATTTGAAGAGATGCATCTGTGGAGAAATTTTTCAGGGCTTCAAAAAAAATGCCCCGGATTTCTTTGAGGGAATTACCTGAACCAGAGTTTGTTCCTTTGTCAGCCGAAACTTTAATGAAGGCAGAACTTCGATTTATTATTTCTTAAACTTTCAAACCTTCCAGTCTGCCAGCCGGCAGGTAACCTTCCAACTTTCAACTTTCAACTACTTGATATAAACTTTCTGGGTGTTTACTGAACCATTGTTTACTAAGGCTACGATGAAATAACCTGATGCTGATACTGTTAAATCAACTTGTCCTTCGCTTGTTGTGTTGGCTACTTCCTCTCCTCTTAAGTTGTAAACCTTAACTTCACCTTTGAAATTCTCAACCTTAACAATATTGTTTACTGTATAAATGTTAACTGAATTTTCTTCTTCGTTCATTCCAACTGTACTGTTGTTTGTATTTTCTGTGTTGGTGTTAAAGTTTGTTCCGTTTGATACGCTTGAAGCAGGAACGAAATGAAGAATAAAACGATCTGTCATGTCTGTTAGTTCGAAAGTAGATGTGTAAGTCATTTCGCTTCTTACATCAATCATGTTTCCATTCTTGCTATCTTCTAACATAACTGTTACGTCATTGTTGAAATCTGAAAAATTAAAGCTGATTGAATAAGTTCCGCTGATTCCTACTTGTACGTTTAAAACTACTGATGTTTCTTCGGTTAAACTTGGAAGTGCATTGATGGCAAATTCTTCTGTTTCGTCAACTAAGGTAAAAATTTGTGGAACGTCATTGTTAAAGCTAAACATTTTATAAGCGTCTAAATTAACATCATAACCGCTTGTTGCATTTTCGTGGAATCTTACGATTGCTTCGTCTGTGTAACCATTACCGTTTACGCTTACTCTTAAAACGTCCTGAATTGTTTGTGCGTTTAATCCAAATGTTAAAACCATTAAAGAAACAAAAAGAATGATCACTTTTTCGATTGTCAGTTGGATGCTGGTGGTTGCGGTGGCTGTGGTTGCTGTTGTCATGGTTTCTATCAGTAAGTTATACTATTATATATACAAGCCATGTGACAAAATATTAAAACACTGATTATCAACAACTAGCGATTTGTCCAAACCACCCTAATCGTCTCATTATCAGATTTTTATCTTATTTTGAGAATTTGTACTTATTTTAGAATATTATTCATAATAAGATTCTGCAACTCTCAACCTTTAAATAGCTGAAAAGCCTATGAATAAAGACTTATAGAATAGTTTTTCTGATTTGTCATAAGATTTATTGCTTTAACCAAATTAGGAAAAAGTGAAATAGACAAAAACACATTAACACACAAAGTATTGCTAATCTGTACTTTACAAAACAAACAAGCCTTGTCTGCATTTGCAATTTTCAACTTGGAAAATAATTGTAAATTTGCTATCAAAATACAGAATTATGAAACGAACATGAGTAAAACATTCCTGAAATAAGGGGATGATTATCATGTGAGTTCCATCTGACCTTAAAAAAAAATTATAAACAGATGAAAAATCAAATTATCAGGACTGCAATTTTATTTTTAGTCATTCTCGGCTATTTTGCTTTTGAAAGCCATGCTCAGAAAACGCCTATCATTTATCCCGGCAAAGGCTTGGATGGAGTTGACTTAGGCTTCTCTTCTGAAGATGAAATTGCTGCACGCTTTGGCGATATGTACTGGCTGGAGGATGTTATGGTAACTGAATATTTTGACAAAGATCAAAAGGAAAAACAACTCTTGATCAATAATAAAATGATTTACAGAAAAGAAGGCTTGATATTTCATTTTCTCATACGCCCTGAAGACTCTCTTGGTAAATTAGTAGCAATACAAGCAATAAAACCTTATAAAGCAGTTACACCTCAGGGCATTGAATTAAATGTGAGTACCATGCAGGATGTAGTTACTGCTTACGGTGAAGGAAAATGGGGATTCAGCAATCAGAATAAAGAAGTCGTGCTGACTTATGATGGAATTGTTTTTCATGTAAAAATGAAAAAGAAAGTTAAAGAATTTGATAAAGCAGAGTTTGATACTTTATACCTATCCATGGTTGTTGAAAAAATCACTATATCAAACGATCCAAAAAAAGCATTTTACTAGAAAGAAAATCAAAGATTTACTGATCCTTAAAAGAGTCAATTTACAATTGCCTCGTGTCTATATCAGATTCGACCTCTCCGTCCATCAAACTTATAATTCGATGCGCTCGTTCCGCAATATCTTTCTCATGGGTTACCAGAATTATAGTATTCCCTTTCTCGTGTATTCGTTCAAAAAGATCCAGAATTTCAAAAGAAGTTTTACTGTCCAGATTTCCGGTAGGTTCATCAGCTAAAATAATTGAAGGATTGTTTACTAATGCACGAGCAGCAGCAACACGCTGTTTCTGCCCTCCACTTAATTCATTCGGTTTATGATTCATACGATCAGCCAAGCCAACCTCAACTAATTTTTGCTCAGCAATCTCCAGTCGTTCTGTTCGCCTGATTCCAGAGTATATTAAAGGTAGAGCAACATTTTCCAGTGCACTCATGCGTGGGATAAGATTAAAGGACTGAAAAACAAAACCAATTTCTTCATTTCTGATCCGGGCCAATCCATCATCAGTCAGCTCACTTACATTATGCCCTTGCAAAAAATAATTTCCATGAGTTGGTGTGTCCAGGCAACCCAAAAGATTCATTAAAGTTGATTTCCCTGAACCAGAAGGCCCGATTAATGCAACATATTCGTTTTTATTAATGACCAGGCTAAGCTTATTCAAAGCATTAATTTCCACTTTACCTACCTTGTAAATTTTACTTATGCTTTCAGTTCTGATAATTTCCATGGACTAGCTGTTGTTAATGTGATAAACACATACAGTCAAAAATAATATAATTAAGTACAATTATCAAATATCAAAAAAAAGACAGTCATTACTACTCCATTTTCAAGCAAAAAAAATCGCATCACTTATTAAGCAATGCGATTTTATGTAATTATATTGATACTTATTGACTTACAATAACTTTAGATATAAATGTTGTTTTTTGATTATTAACATAAACTATGTAAACACCTGTATTAGGTAATTCAGTAATTATCTGGTTACCAATTCCATTGATTTTTTTGTTTAGCAGTGTTTTCCCTTGAATATCATAAACGTTTATTTCATAATTATCCAATACTGGCAAATCAATTATCAGGTTGTTTTTAAGTGTCCAAGCATTAACTTCTTGTTTATCAATAATTTCAGTAGCTGATGAAGTTTTATCTTCTTTAAAGATAATAAAGAAGCGGTTATCAATTTCACCTTCCAAGGCATCAAATGTATAGGTTGTTTTTATGTTTAATAGGGTTAAATCGTCTTCCTGTGCATCAAACAAATACATTTTTACATTTGGATCAAAATTCTCAAGAGTATCTAAACTAAATACATATTCTCCTCCAATACCTGCATGAAGTCCAATAGGAATCAAATATTGTTTTTCAACAAGTGGCAATCCCTGAATAGCCATTTTTTCATCACCTATAAATGAATACAAAGCAAGTTCAGAATTCCCTTGTAACTTTTGACCGTCATACATGCGATCAAAGCCCAAAGTCGCTTCTGAAGTAAAACCAATTAATATATTATTAGAATTACCCTTTTCATCTTTAACACTCATGTATACACGCTGAACAGGAACAGGATCTGGAACATAGAATTTATGTGAACTGGCTGATTTCATCGCATCAGTAAATTGAATAGAACCTGCTGAAGTTGTTCGAACAAAGAATCCCTGGTTTGGAGCTATCGTTGTTAATGCAGAGGTAGTATTTACCCTGCTATTTGACAATAATCCTGTACTATTTGCAGTTAGATAATCTTGTTGACTATAAGTAGCTGCACCAGCTGATGTAGCATCATAATACTCAAACAAATATACTGTTCCTGTGATTAATCCTGTATTTGTCGCATTTCCAGTAAAAGCTGATATAGAAATACCACATGGATAAGGATTTCCAATAAGTTCCCAGCCTTCTGATGCACCTGAACCAGTATAGGTAATCCCATGAGTTATTGTACCTGTATTCAAACTACCAGCAACTGATAATGTCTGGTCAGAGTTTATAGGGTAAGCCGTATATCCTTTTCCAGTTGTAAGACTTGCGAATTGTCTTACCCAAGCCTGGGTTGATTCACTCCAATAATACGTATTGTTATAATTTGCTCCAAAAGGATAAGAAGTACTAGTGACAGGTGTAGAATAATAATGGTATTTATCATAGGTTTGGAAACTTTCAACAGTTCCTCCGATACTTGAAGTTGAAGATATAAAAGAACCTGTTCCTGTAGCATCACTCTTAACAACTATTCCTGTATTGCCGGCACTGTTAGTGGTTGTTCCTGTAACTGTGAGAGTTTTTCCTGGTGCTATGTTTAGCACTTTACCTGAGTTAATTGTTAAATCATTGTCTACAGTTAAATCCCCATTTAAGGTAACACCTGAAGCATTATCAATTGTTAGATATTTTACTGCATCTGAAGTAAAGGCATCAGCTGGAATAGACTGAGCAGATGAACCTCCAAATTTAACTATAGAGCTTGCAGCAGAAGCGTCTATTTCAGCTCCGTTTGTCAAACTTATATCACCATTTATGGTAATTGTCTTGCCATTTACCTGAAGACCATAAGTTGATTGTGTATTAGTAATATTTCCAATTGTTCTGTTTGTATCCAGAATACAATGATTAGAAGGGCTGGAAGCAAAGATAATATCTGCATAATTAATAGGTATAGAATTCTCAGCCCAGTTACCTGCGGTATTAAAATCAGTAGAAGTTCCTCCTTCCCATGTATATGCAACGTGTTCAAAAGCACCGATATCAGTACTTCCTTGTCTAGACCAGCCTCTTTGATCTGTTGAAGGGACACTCACACTTCCATTTGTGCCTGTTGCACCTGCATCGATTGCCACACTACCACTTGAAAGCGCAAGAGTAAACGTATTATTATTGGAATTATTCTTTGCTAATGCGGGGGTTGCAGAAATGCCAGTACCAAATAAATTTGCCTGATTTCCTGTAATATCACTAGCTGCAGGTGTAAAAGAAGAATACGTTTCAATTATATTATAACCATTATTATAAATAGTTACACTACTAGGATAAAAATCATAAGATCCTAAATTATTGGCAAATATACAATTCTTAAAATAATATGAACAAGTTGAACCACCATTCAACCCATTTCCTCTGTTATTTGCAAACACACAATTTGTAAAATATGAGGTAGTACTGCCGAACAAATTTTCAAAGCCTGCATCATTATTATAACATATCGTTGAATTTGTCAATTTTACACTACCATAATATCCATAAATGGCTGCGATATTACCTGGTGCTGTATTGTTATTTATAGTACAATTATTAATAATATGAGTTGTACCATGATCAAGACAAATTGCACTTCCATAATTATTAATTGCACCTGCAGAAATTTCATTATAACGAATATTGCAATCTTCAAGTGTCATAGGATTACTTGAATATACGTATATTCCGCCCCCTTGAGTTTTACCATAATTGTTGCCATATAAAACATTATATTCAATATTACATCCAGTAATATTGACCGTTGCAGCTGTAATGTAAACACCTCCACCTTGATTATAATAATTCCCATAAACGGCTCCAGACACTTTACCATACCTCATAGTTAAATCCTCTATTGTAACAACTGTAGAACTTCCACTAATACAAAATACCCTTCTGTCTGCAACATCTGCGGTGCTGGCTGCCTGAATAAAAGTATTATCTGCTCCCTGCCCTCTGATTGTTAAGCTTTTAGTTAATGGATACCCATTTGTAGTGTAGCTGGTGCTTACGTCCCCCGTCTCATCAGCATCAGTCCAGGTAAAAGTACCTGTAAGATCAATAATATCTCCTGAGCTTGCCATAGTATATGCTTTGTAAAAAGTTTTGTATGGTGAAACCGATGTTCCTGCGCCAGCATCATTACCAGTAGAACTATTTGAATAAATAGTTGCCGCACTTAAATTGAAACTCATTATTCCAACAAGAAAAACAAGCCCAATGCTTTTGATTTGTTGTAGATTTTTCATTTCTTAGTGTTTTGTTGTATTTTTAATTAAATGATAAAAATATGAAAAAAATATTTAATTGAAATTAGTTGTATTTATTATTTTCTTGAAATAACAAAAATATGATATTTAATATAGCATTTGCAAATTATTTATAAACAAATAACTTCAACTCAAAACACCTATCAAATATGCAAACTGCTCATATTTACCTTGCAAAAGTAATTAATAAAATTATTGTTTTATATAAGGTTTATCCTATAATCTTATTGGAATATTCTAACAAGTTTATATTCTTTTTTTTACGGAATAGAAAAAAATTGAACGGAAACTTTAAATATTGTAGTCAATATTGTGAATGAGGAATATCTCTTATTGATTTTGAATTAATATGTTCAAAAACAATCCTGTCCTAAATAAATTTCAGAACGATAAGAATGTCTAAATCAAGATAAAAAAGGATTATAATTGATGATTTTCAAAAAGCACCCCCTGTATATGTACTTGATTTCTAGTAGGAGGATCTTCAAATGGTTTGTCCAACCATTTTTGTAGGTCAATTTTAACAAATAAGTTAAGTCTGATAAAAGCCACAAGGTTTGAAAGCTGCCAACTATATTTTGCCATAGCTTTTAACACTTTCAAAATTAGTATTGTAATCAAAGCAGTCCATATCTGTATCATAACCGCATTTTGGGATGTTCCAATAAAAGATTTAATGTGTAAAAGCTGTTTTATCTCCCTGAAAAATATTTCAATCTGCCACCTACTTTTGTAGAGTTCGCTTATTGTGTTTGCTGTCCAAGACATTTGGTTGGTAATGACTTCAATAACTTGCTTGTTTACTTCATCCCAAATAGCAACTCTTCTGAGCTTATTAGGATACTTTTTTTTTGATTGTACTCCTGTTAGCATAATAATTTCATCTTTAAGGATATGCTCATACCTATTATCTGGCAATTCATTTTCTTTTATCGAAGTATATTTAATATTCTCCTTGTGTCTTACAACAAAAAATACCCCTTTGCTGTCCCAAATATTTAACAAAGAAAAATCATTGTAAAAACGATCAGCAACAAGAACACTTCCTTTAAGCAATGGGATGTTATAAGCACCTTTATTGTCTGCTGTTTTCCCATCTGTAATGTTTACATATGCGGGTAAGTTCCCATCGTAATCAAGGACTGTATGCATTTTAATTGCCCCTTTGGAAGTTTTGTATTTTGCCCAGTCAAACAGGCTTAAACACAAACTTATTGTTGATGCATCAAGGAGAAATATTTTTGATTTGATCCTGAATTTAACTTGCCTGAAACCAGCCTGCTGTCCTAAACGGTTTAGCAATTGATAATAGTAATCCTTAAACAATGTCCAATCCCTGTTTTTGTTCTGGTAGCTTATGGTTGACTTTGAAGGTGCTCTTTGAATGCCCAGATGATTCAAATTGCCTGTAGCTGAACGCAAGCCATTGCTTATATCCCGTACAGATTGACTTTTTGCAAATTGACAGAATAGCATGGATACAAGTTGTGTCCAACTATTATAGCCTTTGTGATGTTTATCTGTCGTTTTTTTATTGACAAGTTTAGTAAAAGAAGAACGATCTAATCTTGAAATAATTTGTGAGAATAAATTTATATTTGTCATTAGGGGCGGTGTTTTTGTTGTGCAACTCAAAGGTATTTGAGATACTTTAATTCTGCCCCTCTTTTTTTTAATCGTTTAGGACGCTATTG
>JABINZ010000007.1 GCA_018698135.1 Bacteroidota bacterium | reverse complement strand
TTTTTACGCCACTCTCCAATCTTTATGGCCATCACTGTTTGCTCAATCTTCATCGGGCGGAAAGAAATATCTCCTGTAGCAGGATCTAAATGAAAACTACGTGGAAATGGTAGGTTTTTATTGGGGAATCCCCAGAAATAAAGCGGTTTATCGTAAGAATATTGACCAAGATAAGAAAGAGGACCACTGGCACTTCCCAATGGTTGGGTCCACTCATAACTCAATGAATCCAATAAACCTCCTGATCCTCCAATATCAATATCAACTACTCCATGGTTAAATACAAAGTTCTGTCCGATACAAATAATGGCAACAGGCGGATTGGTAAAACTTGGAGAGTTATCACATGGGGTGACACAGCGATCCAATAGAGCCTCTACATAAAAACTTGAACTTCCTGGATTACTAATGGTTGTAATAGTAACATTCCTGCAACACAAACTATAAGAAATAGCAACTTTGCAGCAACTTCCAGCATTACTAAGTACCACAAGTTTTTGATAGGTATATTGCTCAATACCATAAGGGAAAGCACAACTGCTAGTCACACAACGTGTACAACTTGCTCCACAGGTTGGGGTGATATCTATTGGTACTGGTTTAGCAATTGATAATGAGGCAATACTTGCTCCTGTAGTTGCGCATTTAATTGGAATAGAAGCTGATCCGAGGTTCACTCCATTACAGTCCCTATAAATCACTAGTTTAATTATAAAGCTATCCTGCCCAATACAGGTCCAGGTAATATCCGATCCCATCATGTGGGTAGCTTTAGCTGTTTGAAAAGAACTAAAACTGATGATAGAAAATAAAAACAAAGCAAAAATAATTGATTTTTTCATGATATTAATTTTAAATCTATTGCTGTAATTATTAAAACATTTACATACTATATTCTTTAGTATATTTTAACATTAAAAAGTAACCGCTGAAATGCAAATAAGGAGGGATTCAAACCCCAACCTCCTGATCCGTAGTTAGGTAATCTGTTTTACTGATTATCAATCCAGCATTGATGCACCTTAGGAAATATGTGCTTTTCCGGAAGCAAAGTCCGAAGTTACATACCAACTTTAGTTTTTAGTGGGAAAGAAAAGAAACGAATAGAATTGAAAGAAGATAGTAAATCCCAATCATATTGTTTACACCATATTTGCACTCATACAAAGAAAAAGGGTTTTCAATTACTTGAAAACCCTTTGTTTGTTGGGTGGGGCATACTGGATTCGAACCAGTGACCTCTTGCCTGTCAAGCAACAATATTACAGGGTGTGTAATTTCAAAAGTGCCCTAAAATGCCAAAAAACGCACAAAACTTTTTATTTGATTTCATAAAATGTTAAATAAATGCGATATTTGTTTGCAAATGGTTTGCAAATTAATAATAACATGACAACCACCACTAAAATTTTACTTGACCAAAGAAGACAAAAAAGCAATGGGACTTTCCCAATTATTATCAGATTATCTCATAATAGAAAAAGTACTTCTTTTCCATTGAATATTTTCGTGTTTGAATCAGATTGGGATTCTAAAAAATGCAGGATTAAAAAAGCATGCAAACATTTTGATAATCTTGACAGAGTAAATAATATGATTCAGAAAAAACAGACTGAATTTTCTGATAAAATTATTGAACTACGAGATAATAAACGTCTTAATGGGCTTACAGTTGCACAACTAAAGAAGATATTGAGTAATAGAAAAGGTGATCAATACTTTTGTGTATATGCAATTGAACTTGCAGAATCAATGGAGAGGAAAGGGGAGATTGGAAATGCTAAAGTTTACAGACATGCTGAAAGCTTTATCAAGCGTCATAATAAAAATTCAGATATCAAATTTGCTCAAATTACATATGGATTCCTTAAAAAGGTTGAGGAAAAATATTTATCCAAAGAGAGGTCTCTTAATGGATTAAGCACACAAATGCGTACTGTTAGAGCAATCTATAATAAGGCGATTAAAGAAGGCTTAGCAGCAAAAGCGGAGTATCCCTTTGAACACTACTCTATACGAAGTGAGGAGACTCAAAAAAGAGCTATAAGCAAAGATGATATAAAGAAAATAGAAGATGCTAAATTTCCAGAGGATTCTTCCTTATGGCATGCTAGAAACTATTTTTTGTTTAGTTTTTATTGTCGTGGAATGAATTTTATTGACATGGTATTATTGCAGAAAAGCAATATTGTTAATGGAATAATTATTTATAGACGTTCAAAATCAAAATTCAAAAAATTATATCGGATTAAGATCTCAAGTAAAGCACAAGAAATACTTGATCAATATATTCCATTTATTGAGGAACCTACTGCAAAGAGCTACATCTTTCCAATAATAAAGAGCAAAACAGCCCAAGAAATAAGGTTAGAGATTGAAAATGCTAGGGGACTGTATAACAAGAAGCTTAAAAAGATTGGAGAATCACTTGATTTACCAATCCCTCTTACATCATATGTCGCCAGACACACTTGGGCTAGTACTGCTAAGAAATTAGGGTTTTCAGTGGAAGTTATAGGAGATGGGTTAGGACACACCAATACAAAAACAACACAAATTTATCTTGAAAGTTTTGGAGATGACGTGCTGGATGATGCTAACGAGAGTATTATTGAATAGTAGGTATGAAAAGTCCAGTAATTTGTACCTTGCTTTCGGAAAAGCAGATTTTTCCGAAAGACACTTCAAATACGAGATATATTGATTAAATTTGGATATGACAAGAATACAAAAGGTAAATTAGTAAAAACTAATGAAGGTAATTACAATTGAAAGCATTGCTTATAAAAAGCTATTAAAAAAAATTGATAAAACTTCAAATGATATCCAAAAATTGACATCCGTAGTTACTGAATTAAAGGAAAGAGTAATACCTCAAGAGAATAGATGGATTGATAGTCGCGATTTATGTAAAATGTTAAAAGTTTCAAACAGGACGCTTCAAAAGTATAGGGATAAAGGGAAAATTTCTTTTATTAAATTTGATGGAAAGATACTTTATAAACCAGAAGATGTAATAAATGAAATAGAGAGGAGCTATTTCAAATCTCTTAAATCATAGCATGGAACTAGCACTAATAATGAAACTTAATGAAACAATTGCTCAGGAAAGTCTCCAATGCTGGAAACGACACCTACTTTGCACTTCCAACAGATCTTAAAGATGATCAAAGGAAAATTGATGTGATCGCAAGTACTTACGATATTGATATAGGAGCTTATGAGTATGAAGATCCTATGCCTAGTTATAGAATAACTGAAAATGATCCAACTATTAATAAGAATAATATTGAAAAGTTAATTCTATATCCTAATCCAACTAGTTCACAGGGGGGGATATATTTGAAAGCAGATCCTATGGAAGTAACATATATATACCAATTTCTTAACAATCTTGTTGTGGAAAACACTGCCGATAATGATGGTGGTGGAATCTACATGTTTGATATTTATGAGAATATATATACTCCTACAAATTCTGAAATCAATAGCAATACAATTGCTTACAATACTGCAACAAATGGTGATGGTGGAGGTTTGTATTCAACATATTCACCAACTTCTGGTCTTTTTTGGTTTAATAATAATCTAATTTATCACAATTCACCTAATTCTGGGAATGTTACTTACTTGGCTATAGCTAATGAAAGTTATCCAGCTTTTAAACATTGTGACATCGAAACTTCTAACTCTGGTGTAAATTTACCTGGTGATTGTTTTGACTCTGTTCCTTATTTTCATGGTTCAGGAAATTACAGGCTTCATTGGACATCTCGTTCTGCATCTCTTGATCAAGGTGATGCTAATTTGGTAAGAACCAGCATTGACCTTGATAATAATAACAGGGTTCTTTACACCAATATAGACCTAGGTTGCTACGAACACAACCGTGTTAATTTCCTGATATATATTGACGAGGAATTAATTAAACTTTTGAGTATTAAAGATGATTCTGATAATGAAGAAAATATTGATGAATTTAGTTTTATAAGTTATCCTAATCCTGTAAGAGAACAATTAACCATACTTATAAATATGGATAATGATGCACATCTCATAATTTCGGTATTTAATATGAATGGAAGGCTTATTTGGAACAAAAATGAATATATGGCTAAAGGAAGTCATGAAGTAAAATGGAATAAGCAAAATAATGCAGAAGGATTATACTTATTAAGAATCGTTTACGAGGATAAACACTATGATACAAAATTTTTTGTTGAATAATTCTAATTAATTGTCATTGCGGATCATAAATAAAAGTATTAATAATTGATCCGCAATGACCTATTTGACCTATTATATTATGAGAATATTAATAATAATAGTAGTTTCTTTCATTATTACAAGTAATAATGCATATGCCCAAAAAGAAGCCCGATATTGGTATTTTTCCGGTCACAATGGTATTGATTTTGGGAATGATGGCAAAAGTCCGGTTAAACTCACCAATAGTGCTATGAGTACTAATTATCCAAGTGGGACTATTTCTGATGCATATGGCAATTTGCTTTTTTATAGCAATAGTGTTTGGATTTGGAACCGAAATCATCAATATTTAAAAAATAGTTCATTAATCGGAGGTATTACATCTTGGACTCAAGGTGCATTGTTCGTACCTCATCCTGGGGATACAAACATCTATTATTTCTTTTATTATAGTGGAATACAGAGTTCTTACACAAGTTTATGTTATTGTTTAATTGATAAAAGAGGGGATAATAATCTTGGAGAATTAATCAGTAATGGCAATCAATTAACTAACGATAGCCCAGGAGGGAAATTAACAGCTGTCAGACATGAAAATAAATCTTCAATTTGGGTTATTTCTCATTCAAAGAAAGCTGACACATTTTACTCATTCTGCATTAATAAAAGTGGGATTGACCCAAATCCAGTAATTAGCCAAACTGGTCATTATTATGGTAAAGCCCCAGGAGGAGGATCGAATGTTAGAGGAATGTTGAAAATGTCACCAGACAATGCAAAACTTGTAGCTACCAGTGAAAACTTTGGTCTCGAGATTTTTAGTTTTAATAACAGGACAGGGAAGATTTCTAATCCAATATCCATAAACGAAAAGGTGAATTATTTTGGTGCAGAATTTTCGCCAAACGGCAAATATTTGTATTTAGCTACAAAAAATTCATCAACAGGTAGGGATTCTGTTTTTCAATTTGATGTATCTGTACTAAATAAGCAAAAAATACTGGATTCAAAAATTCTACTAGGGATATCAAAAATAGCTGGTTATCAACATTGGTTTTCAGCATTGCAATTAGGAACTGACGGGAAGATCTATGGTAATTTTGGGAAATATTTAACTATTATAAAATTTCCGAATAAAAAAGGCGCGAAATGTGGCTGGGTAGCTAATGGAATGAAATTCTTAACTGGAACAGGTTATGGACTTCCTGATTTTATCCAATCGTACTTTTTTATACCTGATTTTAATGCAGAAAATACCTGTTTTGGTGATACTACTTTATTAAGCTTAACAGATACGACCCATATTGATAGCGTGCTTTGGGATTTTGGAGATTTGGCTTCGGGTACTTTTAATTCATCCTCTCTGAAATTGCCATCACACAGGTTTAAGGACACGGGCATATATAATGTTATTGTTTATGTATGGCACGATCAGGGAGAAAAAGATACATTGGAAAGAGAAATCAGAATCAACTATTATCCCATTGCAAATTTCTCTATTAATGATACTTCTCAATGTTTATTTAATAGTAATTTTCTATTCAAGGATAGTTCTAGCATAGCAAGTGGTAAACTGGAATGGGAATGGATTTTTGGAGACAGCACTAAGTCCTTTGATCAACACCCAAACCATAGTTACCAGTTTGCAGATACATTTCCAGTAACCTTGATTG
>JABINZ010000006.1 GCA_018698135.1 Bacteroidota bacterium | reverse complement strand
TTTTTCTGTTTTTGTGCAATATAAATTTATTTTGTCTGATAATAAATCAATGCTCCTTTAGGATCAAAATCTTCAATTAACTTTTTAATTGGAGCTCCTGGATCAGGTGTTCCTGCGGTTCCTGTTGAGAAATCAGGAACTGTAGATGCTTTAATGAACATCGATGAAATCCATAATCCACCTTTCGAGTCAGATTCAATATCTTGAACCCGATCAAAATAAACACCAGAGTTGTCTTTGTTAAATTGTTCCCAATTGTTTCCATCGAAACTTATAACACCAGCTTTTTCGGTACCCAACCAAATTTTATCATCGGGAGTAATGGTGATGCAATTTATCAGGAAATATTTAGGTACATCACCTGAAGTCTCAACCTCTTTAAAAGCGTCACCTTCAAGCTTAAATAAACCCTTTCCTGTAACTGCCCAAATGTTTCCTTTGCTGTCTTCAGCCATATCAAACACATAACCTGGCAATCCACCGGTTTTCTTATCCCAGAATTTCCAACTACCATCTTTTAAAATGGCAATTCCTTTCGTGGTTCCTACCCAAACTTGACCTTTTGAATCTTTTTTTGTGAAATAGATATTATTGGAAGGAAGTCCTGTTTTCTTGGTATGAAATTCACAGCCCCCTTCTTTAGCACAAATATCCAAACCCATAATAGTTGCAATATATAGTTTGCCTGCTCCATCAAAGGCTAGTCCGGTGATATTTTTGTTTTTGTATCCGAAATCATCTTTTTTTAGTTGATCCAAACGCTCATTTTTCACATAATACAAACCTTTTAATTGTGCACCGGCAAATACACTTCCATCATCTGAAACTGCAAGTCGTTGTAACATTTCACCAATCATACCTGCCCCTGGATCACGGTATTCTTTCCAATCGCCACCATTATATGTCATAATACCTGAACCACTGGTTGCCATCCAAATTTCATCGTTTTTATCTATCGCAAATTGGTTAATATAGCTCGAAGGAATATCAGAGGTAAAACGGTTATACACTTTCCATTCAGGGAAATGATCAAAAACAGGTTCGTTATACATTACAACACCACCAAATTTCTCAGGTGAATAATCTTTGTCTCCAAAAAAGCGGTCTAACCATGTTTCAGGAAATACACCTGTCAGGAAAAACTTGCGATTTTGATTATCGACAACAATATCCCTCACATAATTAGTTGTTAGAGGAGAATTTTCTTTATTGATTATTTTAACTGAAGTGCCGTCAAAAGCAAGAACACCATTTCCATCAGTTCCAATCCAAATCGTATTTTTTGTATCTACAGCAAGAGATAATAAATCGGGTTCTGGTAAACTTTTCTCGAAAAGTCCGAAAGTAACACTCGCCATTAAATCTCTGATACTATGATTTTCCCAATCGGTACCATTAAAGCTAACCAGTCCTTTTGGGGTTCCAAACCAGGCAATATTGTTGTTATCGAATTCAATGGCACGAACAGTATTAGTTGGTAAGCCAGAGTTGTCTTTGGTATAATGTGTCCAGTCTTTTCCGTCAAACTTTACGACTCCATAATCTTGAATTCCGGCAACCATCCATGTATTTCCTTGCTTGTCGAATGTGATATCTTCAACAAACTTTTTGGGCAAACCTGAGTTTTCAGTATTATAATTAACCCAATTGCTTCCGTCAAATACAGATACTCCACCACCTTTGGCATTAATGGCATCTGAATTATAACCAGCAACCCATATTTTATTGTCTTTGTCAACAGCAATTTCAGTCACTAATTCAATTTCAGGAACCTGAACATAGGAAAAACTGCTTCCATCAAATTTGTAAAGGCCTTTATTGGTAGCAACCCAAATGTTTCCTTCATTATCAATCTTGATCAGGTTAACTAAGCGAGGGTTACCGAAATCTTTTCTTTTCATGGTAACTACTTTTCCACCATAATATAATTTGATTTCTCCTCCGGCAGCAAACCAAACGCCACCTTCTTTATCAACATCAATAGAACGAATATAGTTGGTCCCTAACTTCTGATCAGCTAAATATTTGCTGTCATACACATAGCTGGCTGTAAATTGTTTCCAATCGGATAGCCACTGGTTTTGAGCAAAAAGTGTAAATGAGCAGCAAATAATAACTGCCATGAATGCTAATTTTTTCATAATTTTTATTAAATTTTAAACAAGTGTTATTTATAAATTTTCTTCAATGAATAAAGTCATTTTATTGAAGAGATGAAAGCGTGTATAACCACCAAAAATACTGTGGTTTTTATTTGGATAAATATGCATATCGAATTGCTTGTTTGCATCATTCAATGCATTAACCATTTCAATTGTATTCTGAATGTGCACATTATCGTCAGAGGTTCCATGAATAATGAGATATTTTCCCTTTAATTGCTTGACGAAATTTATAGGTGAATTGTCATCATATCCACTGGGATTTTCATCTGGTGTACGTAAAAATCTTTCGGTGTAAATATTATCATAATATCTCCAGTTCGTAACCGGAGCAACGGCTATGGCCATTTTAAACACATCATTTCCTTTCAGCAAGGCTAAGGATGACAAATAACCGCCAAAGCTCCAACCCTGAATTCCAATACGGCTACCATCCACATAGGGAAGCTTGGCTAAATATTTTCCAGCTTCTATCTGATCGATGGTTTCCAGTTTTCCAAGTTGTAAATATGTCGATTTTTTAAACTCTTCACCTCTGTATCCGGTTCCTCTGTTATCAACCGAAACAATAATATATCCTTTAGATGCCAAAAACTGATAATATATATCGTTATAATCCCATCGATTATTTACCGTATTAGCACCAGGGCCACCATAACAGGTCATATACACTGGGTAAGATTTTTTCTTATTGAAATTATAGGGTTTGATCATCCATCCATTTAACTCCACATTTTCGGATGTTGTAAAGCTGAAAAAATCTTTCTTGGCAAACCTATAAGGTTTCATTTTCTGAACCAAGTCATCATTGTTTTCCAATACACGAATCTCTTTCCCAGATGCATTGCAAAGGGTGCTAATAGGAGGGGTGTTGGCATCAGACCAGGTATTGATAAAATACTTGAAGGACTTGCTGAAATCAGCATCATTGGTTCCATTCTTTTTGCCAATACTCTTTTTTGATTTTCCATTCAAACCAATAACATACAAATCGCGTTGGGTGGGTGAACTTTCAGCGGATGTATAATAAACCAAGGCATTTACTTCATCAACACCATGAAAACTAACTACATCCCATTCGCCTTTGGTAATTTGATTTTTCAATTTTCCATTCAATTCATATAAATAAATATGGTTAAAACCACTTTTTTCGCTAGTCCAAACAAAATGTTTTTGATCCTTTAAAAAGGTGAGATTATCTGTTATATCTACATAATATTTACTTTCTTCGGTTAAAAGAACCTTTGCTTGTCCGCTTGCTGCATCAGCCAATAAAAGTTCTAATTTGTTTTGAAGCCGATTCAATCGTGTTATACAAAGTGTTCCTGCTTGCTGCGTCCATTGAATACGAGGTATATACTGATCAGTTTGTTTACCCAAATCCATTTTTACTTCACTGCTGTTCAGGATGTTATAAACATATACATCAACAATTGAATTATCTTCTCCTGCTTTTGGGTATTTATATTGATAAAGCTCAGGGTAAAGCTCTCCATAGGTGGTCATCGACCATTGTTTAACTGCCGATTCATCAAATTTCATATAGGCAATGTAAGTATTGTCGGGAGACCAGAAAAAGCCCTTAGAAAAACTGAATTCTTCCTCATACACCCAATCAGGTGCTCCATTGATTATTTTGTTGAATTCACCATCTGATGTTAGTTGAATCTCTTTTCCACTGTTCAAGTCGAAATAATAGATATTATTTTCTTTCACAAAAGCTACTTTATGTCCATCGGGAGAAAAAGTAGCCAGACTTTGTTTGCCGTTTTTTGAAATATCGGTGAGCGTTTTTGTTTTCATGTCCCACACATAATATTTAGCTACATAGGAATGGCGGTATATTGCCTGATGTTCAGCCGAAAACAATATTTTATTTTCATCCTTGTTAAAAGCATAACTCTGAAACTCAATACCCAGTTTTTCGCCTTCAACAAGTGTTTCAACCAGCTCTCCGCTGGCATAACTGTATTTATTGATATCTACATCATCCTGTACACTATAATGCAAACCATCATTCATAGAGCGTAATCCTTGAATGAATTTTGGATAAAAAGTAAAATAAGCCCAAGCATCTTCAAGTGTGATATCCTTAACCGGACGATCTTCAATTTTTTTTGTTTCCTGAGCCTGAATATTTGATGTAATCAGGATATGAGAGAGAAGAATAACAGCAATAAATACGCGTTTCATGTGTAAATAATTTGATTGATTTCGTCTGCAAAGATAAGTAAAGCCTATAAAGGCCATCTCATTTGAAAGCAATAAAAAACCCCGACAATTGGCCGGGGTTTTCTGTATTTGTTGATTATGATTATTCAACAATCAATTTAGCTGAAATGTTTTCACCATTAGCAATAATGCTTAAAATATAAGCACCTGACTTTAATGAAGAAGGCTGAATTGTTAGATAGTTAGCACCTGAACTTAAATTCTTGAAGTTTTGGCTAAATACACTTTTTCCTACTAAATCATAAATAGTTAGTTGAACATCAGAAGTATATTTGAGATCAAGACTAATGGTTGTTTCAACTGCGACAGGATTTGGATAAATTCCTTTGAGTGTGGCTCCACTTACTGTATTCTCTTCAACTCCAACTCCTCCACCAGGACCAATGACATCATTCAAAATGTCCTGTACAGGTATTTTCATATAAAACTCGTAGTTGATGGTTGGGAAATCCTGATTTTGTACTTCAGTACCAGGCTCTTCATCTTCCTGGAAAACAATATGAATGTAATCATCTACCTTTCTGGCAACATTACAAAATACATCTTCCATTTCTGGATTATCAGATAAGTTTTGCGGATCTGACCAGGCAAGTCCACCATTTGTTGAATAAACAACATACACATCTCTGAAGTTTTCTCCGTTAATTAAAGAAATGGCTTCTTCAACAGGAGCACTATAAATGAGAAATATGTTTCCATTGTCATCGATGGTGTAGTGTGGCATTGTAACTAAAGCTGTTGAGCCGTAGCGACCACCCTGAGCAACATCGCTATCCCATGTTGGTCTGTCAATTTCTGTTGCTCCACTTTGATTTCTATCGTAAACATGTGCTGTTGGAATAACGCCCATGTTTGTATAGGCATTGAATGTTTCCCAACGGCCACTTACATAATCAACTACTTCAACAACAAATGAGTCAAGAACCACTACTTTATCAGGAATGACTAATGTAGAATCAGTAGGTAAGCCGGTCATCGTATCCCATAAGTAAACAAAATATGCTGGCCATGCAGTTACTGTTGTAGGTGTAAATGGATTATTGATATCGTCATAAGTTGTAACTGTAATGGCTGATTTTGCCATTTTTGTTACTGTACTATCAATTGTATTGAATTTATAATTCCATGAAGTGTCAGTCATATAGGCAATCATTGGTGCAATGGCTCCATCTACCCATAAACGATATACGGTTGTATCTTTATAAAATGTATCATAAACCATGGCAGAGTCAAGAACTGCAATGTCATTAAAATACATGATACCATTAGATGTTCCTGTATACCAGAAAGTACCATGGTCAGCAGCAGGATCATACGTAAATCCAACCGTCACACCATAAGCAACATGACTCACATCGTTATCATCAATAATAACGGTCATTGATCCGTCACCATACCAGAATGCATTTGTATCGCCTAAAAACTGTGGAACAGGTAACTCAAAATCTTCGATAACAATCATTTCCCAAGAGTTTCCATAATCTACTGATTTCCACATGAGGATGTCGTTAATACGCTGGCCTACAACGATTGAAACAATATTGTCTTTGGCATCAATAGCATAATTATCACCATTACCGAAAGCATAGCGGCTATCGTCATAACCAGGTAAAGTAATTTTGTCATCTACCCAAGTATCAGTTTTAATATTGTAACGGGAGTAAACAAAAGGTCTTTTAACACCATTTTTTACGACTAAGGTATCGCTATAATTTCCAATAATATAGAGGAAATCACCACTTTGTGCGATTCGTGCCCAAATAGGTCCACTTCCTTTGTCCTTTGATGTTTCAGTCCATGTCGTTGATCCAATTCCTTCGTTTACATTGAGGGAATAACCACCTGATCCGCCACCTGCTTCTGCATAATGTGAAACAACATATTCTTTTACACTTGCTCCATCATCAAAAAATACAATATTTGGCCAACCTGAACGGAATGTTTCCAATCTGTCTTCAATAGCACCCATCCAGTTGTTTCCATCGAAATGGTTATAACCGGTTCCTCTTGTGTTCCAAGGGTTTACATCGGGTGATGTTGTAAATACAGTGGATATTTTACCATCATCATATAATACAGTTCTTCGTGCTATTGATGAGTTGGTTTGTAAACCATATTGACTACGACCTACCAATGTTCTGTCATAACGACTATTCGAAGCATTCAATTTATAATCAGCAGCTTCTGCTGGCTTATGTACTATTGAATATTGTGGAATATTGTCTTGGTTCAAGTCTTTGACATTAAAAACTTTAACGTTTTTAACATCTCCATTGTAATCCTTCGGAGAAGGTACGTTTTGAGCATTGGCCATAAAGGCAGCAAGTACAAATAATAGTAATAATTTTTTCATTTGAAGTTAATTTTTAAAATGATTGTCTTTTCATTATAATGAGTCGCGAATTTATAAGAATAATAGGGATTTAGGAAATTTTTCTATCAGATAATAGAAAGAAAAACAGTTCGTTCAAGCACTATAAATTAGACGTAAGCAATATGTCGATGGCCTTACTGTTTAAATTAAATACCTGTCCTAAATACGAATTTGTGAGTATGCCTTTGTACATATAAATCCCGTGACGGGCGAAAGGTAATTCCCATAAATAATTATCTATTGTATTGCTTTCGCTTAATTCTGTTAAAATAGGGGCTAAAATATTACTTAGTGCCATGCTAGCTGTTGTGGGCACAATGGAGGGTATGTTTGGAACACAATAGTGTGTAACTCCATGTCGAACAAAAGTTGGTTTATTCAGGCTAGTGACTTTGGACGTTTCGAAACAACCACCTTGATCAATGCTCACATCAATTAAAACAGAATTTTCTTTCATACTCATCACCATATCTTCTGTAACAACACAAGGTGTTCGCCCATTATAGGGGCGTAATGCGCCTATAACCACATCGGCTTGTAATAACTCTTTTGAAAGTATGTCCTGTTCGATAATGGAATTAAATACATGTTGGGAGTTGAATGTGCGCAGTCTGCGTAATTTGTAAAGGGAATTATCAAATACTTTGACCTCAGCACCCAAAGCTTGTGATGTTCTGGCAGCAAACTGACCAACTGTTCCTGCTCCTAATATAATAGCTTTGACAGAGGGAACTCCAGTAATTCCTCCAAAAAGTAAACCGCTTCCTTGTTTCCCAGCTAGATATTCGGCAGCAATGAAAACTGCAGCTTTACCTGCTATTTCACTCATGGAATGAATAATGGGTAAAATCCCCGAATTATCCTTGATGTTTTCAAAGGCTAAAGCAGTGATTTTCTTATCCATAAATGCTCGCAGATATTCTGCTTCGAGATGTGGATGATTAAGGGCTGATATTAAAAGTTGCCCCTTTTTCATTAACTTTATTTCATCCACTTTTGGAAAGGCAATTTTTAGTAATATATCTGCCTGATAAACTTCGTTTTTATCGCTGGTAATTTGTGCGCCTGCTTCACTGTATTCGTTGTCGCTGTATCGCGAAGCTATACCTGCACCACTTTCAATCATTATTTCAAAACCATGATACACTAACATTTTCACAGCCGAAGGAGTGATGGGTACACGGTGTTCGTTCAAATTATCTTCTTTTGGAATGCCTAGGGAAAACGATGATTGATCAGGATCTTTTTTTAAGAGCACTTCTTTGGGCTGTGTGGTTGCCTCCTTAGCCAGTCCATAAAAATCATCTTTTTTAATCTTGCTCATACGTCAGTTTTAGAGGAATAAAAAGGAAATTGAAGTTACAAAAAAATGAGGAATGGGTGATAGTAAAAAGAGAGTGTTCTATTCAGGAGTAGGGTAATTTCTATTCCTTGTTGGATCTTCATAGTTATTTTTATTGATAAAATCAGATTTGAAAATCAAAGTTAGATGAAAAAGATCATGAAGTCATCACTTGTTGATATTCAGTATTCTTAAAAGATTTCGTTAATAACTTTAGGCGAAAGAGAGTAATTGAACACTTATTTTCGAACCACTATAAAATACTGTATGATGAAAAAGATTTCTTTTATACTGTTGCTATCAATGGCTTTTCATTTTGCATCTGCTCAAACCAATGTGTCAAAATATGAGCATTTTAAACTACATTATGAAATTAATGATAAGGTCAATGAGATTAAATCACCTGTGTATAGGGATGACGAATATGCTTTAATTGTTGGCTTTTTTGATTCTTCTGAAGTCTTTATCCTTGATAAGGATACAACAATAAATGGGAATGTATTGGTATTAAACAAAGGACAACTTATCGTTCAAAAAGATGTGAATTGTACTATCAATGGAGGAATAATACTTCTAAATCAGGCAGAATTTAAAGTGAACAGGGCCGTATTTACACTGAAAGGAAATGTGATGGCATTGCATAATAGCCTGTTTGAAATTGATTCGTCTGAATTTATTGTTCCTATGGATTACCGCTACCAACATAGTGTTGCAGGCATTCATAATGCAAAAGTAAAATGGACAAATTCAACGATTAGTTTTGGCAAAGGTTTGTTATCCGGTATTTTTCTGAATCAGTCCTCCTTTATTCTACAAAACAATGAATTCTTACAATCGGTAACGATTTCTATGCATAATCAATCGAGCTTGGATGTAAAGAACACCAGCAATGCCTGGGAGTTTTTGGTGGCAGATTCCTGTTCTATCAATATTCGCAATTCAAGTGATTTTATTTTCTGGTTGTATTTTTCCGATCAACAAACTTCAAGCATTACATTTCCTCTGGGGAATTATATACAAAAGCTGGATTTCAACTCTTCAGTTAGTGGTTTAGAGGATATTACATATTCTATGTCCATTGATAGCACCTCAAATATTAAATGGGGAGTTATACAGCAGGCAGGTTCTGATTTAACAATCAAGAACTCACTTATGCGAACATTTGGAATGTTTTTCGACCACGGAAAATCAGAGAAAATCACCGGTTTAATCAACAATCAATTTTATGAAGATGATACGTTTACTTATTCAGATCGAAGCCTTAGGCTTGTAAACACAGATATTCTGACTTGGAATTTTTATGCAGTGAAACAAACTAATTTGCAAATTGAGGGCTGTTTATTTGGTGAAGCTTTGGCATTTGATCAGGGAATTGTTAGCACTGTAGCTTCCATTTGTGATGGGAGTGGAGGTTATTTGGGTGCAGAGAGTGGTCAATTAAATTTGTTTGCTACTGAAATTGAAGCGCAGCTATTAACCAGCGGATCCAGTTTAACGATACTTGCTGAATCAGAAATTGATTATAAGTGGTTGCCGGCCACCTTTGCTCATAGCTCCATTGCCCTTTTTGCAAATACCAAAAGAAATGGTGTCATTGAAGCACTGGATACTTCTTTTGTGTTGGAAGTATTTATCGACTCCTTTAAGAACCAGCATTCGAATTCAATTGTTCCAATTCATGGAACCATTAACCATTTCAATGGGCCATTTAATCCATCGTTTATTCGTTATTATCGAGTGGAAGCTATTAATCTGGCAAGTCCAACAATCAGGCTATTGGTGGCTGACAGTTTAACCAATTTAGTAGCTGATGATGTTTTATGTTTTTGGAACACCAATAATATTCCTGTAGCTACTTATGATATTGTAGTTTCTGTATATATCAATAATGACATTGATCCCATTGAGGTAAGAAAAGAAGTAAATCTTCTTGCAGCTTCGGGTATAGACATCATTGAACAAACTGTTTCACTATTTCCTAATCCGTGTGACGATTATTTAACAGTCAGGATAGAGGATGGACAATCAGCAGCATGTTCATATCACCTATTCGATTTAATGGGAAAGAAAGTGAATTGTTCAATTGTTCAAAAAGGAATATCTGAGATTACTTTCAATACCTCAAAATTAGCATCAGGAAGTTATTTTCTGCTTTTAGAACAACAGGGTAGAAGCTTTTATCAAAAGGTGTTGGTAGTTCATGAGTGATTAATAACGTGCGCAGGGTCAAGATACGAACAATAATCACTCATAAACCCGTATTCTGAATTATAAACAGCAGTAAGCTCGAATATTGTTTTCGTCAACTGTGATTGATAACTTCATAAAATGATCAGGCAATAATTCCTCTATTTTCTCGGGCCATTCAATCAAAACATAATCATCCGAAAAAAAGTACTCTTCATAGCCCAATTCATATAATTCCTCGACTTTCTTTAGTCTGTAAAAGTCAAAGTGATTTACTTTTACTTTTCCCTGATACTCATTTAATATGGTATAGGTTGGGCTATCAACTATCTCATGAATGCCCAACTGCTTACAAATTTCTTTGATTAGGGTTGTTTTTCCTGCACCCATTTCGCCATACAATGCAATTTTACTTGATTTGCACGTATTAATAATCTGACTGGCTAAAGCAGGCAATTCATCCACAGAGTTACAAGTCCATTTATTATTCATAATTCACTAAAGCTTACTTATTTTCAAAAATAATTATGGGAATAAGCATTTCTTCCATCGATACACCTCCATGTTGGAAGGTATTTTCGAAGAAATTTGCAAATTGGTTGTAATTGTTTGGATAAATAAAATAATAATCTTCAGGAGCAAAAATAAAGGAGGAACTCAATGAAGGTTGAGGCAATTTTATATCAATCGGATTTTTAACATATAAAACTTCTTTCGGATTAAAATTCAGATTTTTACCCTGCTTGAACCTTAGGTTGGCGGTTGTATTTCTGTCGCCCACTACTTTAGATGGTCGCTTAACCCGAATTGAGCCATGATCGGTTGTTAATACTACATAGCAATCGGTATTGGCAATTTCTGTTAATGCTTCATAAAGATGTGAATGTTTAAACCAGGAATAGGTTAAAGATCGATAAGCTGTTTCATCTTCAGCCAGTTCTTTAATTATTTCCATTTCAGTCCGAACATGTGAAAGCAGATCAATGAAATTATATACAATTACATTCAAGTATGCATTTGTGTTTCGAACGGTTTCCGGTAGTCTTTTACCAGCCTCCAATGATGTGATTTTATTGTAGGATACTTTGGCTATTTTGCGTAATCGTTTTAAATAATCAACTATATAGGCTTCTTCATGCTGATTTTTAGATCCTTTTTCTTCATCATAAATCCATTTACCCGGATAGTTTTTGTCGATTTCCGAAGGCATAAATCCGGAAAAAATTGCATTTCGAGCATAATTGGTTGCTGTTGGTAAAATGCTGTAATACATATCTTCATCAATGAGCTTGAATTTATCAGTCATCAGGGGTTGAATCATTTTCCATTGATCGAATCTAAAATTATCAATCAAAATAAAATACACAGGTTTTCCCTTGTTAACCAATGGAAGTGCTTTTCGAACCATTAATTTATTCGACATTAAAGGTGCACTATCGGGATCTTGTATCCAATTTTTGTAATTTTCCTGAACAAATTTGAAAAACTTATTATTTGCATCTGCTTTTTGATTGACTAATATGTCTTTCATATTGCTGTCCTGAGATTTTTCCAATTCAAGTTCCCATCGAACAATTTCTTTATACAATTCTTTCCAGGCTTCTGTCCCTAAATTATCATTCAGCATCATGGATAACTCCCTGAAATCCTGCTGGTAGAGGCTGGTAATCTTTTCGCTAACCAGTCTTTTTGTATCAACATGTTTTTTAACTGTTAACCAAAGTTGTTTCGGATTTACCGGTTTAATCAAGTAATCGGATATTTGTGAGCCAATGGCATCATCCATCACAAATTCATCTTCGGTTTTGGTTACCATCACTATGGGAATATCGGGTAAGAATTTTTTAATGGCAATCAATGCCTCTAATCCACTAATACCTGGCATTTTTTCATCCAGAAAAATAATGTTGAAATCTTGCGTTTGAGCTTCTTCGATCGCATCATTTCCACTGGTAACTGCTACTATCTCGTAGCCTTTTTGTTCCAGGAAAATAATATGCGGTTTCAGCAAGTCAATTTCATCATCCGCCCAAAGTATTTTAATTTTGTTCATATTTGTTTTACAATTAAACCCGTTCCTTATCACTAACAAAAATATTAAGGATTTATTTCAAGTCGATGAAGATTAAAATACTTAATGATGCGGTTGCTGGTTTTATCAGCTTATCTGATCCTTTATTATTGGATATAATTGATCATCCTAATTTTCAAAGACTGAGGCGAATCAAGCAATTGGGCTTAACTGAGCTGGTTTTTTCGGGTGCCACCCACACACGATTTCAACATACGTTGGGTGCTTTTCAGTTATTATCAGAAACTTTAGAAATTCTTAAACTTAAAGGGGTTGAAATATCTGCAAAAGAACAACAAGCCGTATTAATTGCTATTTTATTGCATGATATAGGACATGGCCCTTTTTCGCATGCTTTGGAACATACTTTGGTCGAAGATGTCGATCACGAGCAATTATCCTTGCTTTTTTTGAAGAAGTTCAATTCAATTTTTAATGGAAAACTTGAATTGGCCATACAAATATTTCAGAACAAATATCCCCGAAAGTTTTTTTATCAGCTCATATCCAGTCAATTGGATATTGACCGACTTGATTATTTACGTAGAGATAGTTTTTATGCAGGTGTGCCTGAGGGAATGATTGGATCAGAAAGGCTGATCAGAATGATGAATGTGCAAAATGATGAATTGGTTTTTGAATCCAAAGGACTTTATTCGCTCGAAAACTTTTTATTGGCTCGCAGGTCCATGTATTGGCAGGTTTACCTTCACAAAACTGTAGTATCAGCCGAGATGATGCTGGTTAGGGTGCTGGAAAGAGCTCGTTATTTAGCTAAAGCAGGTGAGGATTTGGTGGCCAGTGCAAGTTTGAAATTTTTCCTCTATAATAACATGCAGTTGGATGACTTCGAAAATCCTAAAGTTTTAGATAAATTTGCTGATCTGGATGATACAGATATTTTACAAGCAATTAAAGGCTGGATACATCATTCCGATATTGTTTTAGCAACACTTAGCCATAATATTATTAATCGTAAACTTTTGAAAATTGAGTTGGCAAAAACGCCATTCAGTATGGAGCAGATAAACGAGCGAAAAAAAACTGTTATCGACCAATTGCATATTACTGAAGAAGAAGCCAGCTATTTTGTATTTTCAGAAAGCTTGCAAAATACAATGTATGATACTTTTGGTGAAAAAATCAATGTATTAATGGGAGATGGAAGTATTGCTGATATCAGTTCAAATTCAAGTGGTTTTAATCAATCTTTATTAATTAAACCCATGCAGCGATTTTACTTTTGCTATCCCAAAAATTAACAGAATAAACTGAAATGAAAATATCACTGGCAGAAATTGCTGAACTAACAGGTGGCGAAATCGACAAAAGTGTTGATCAATCCATTGAAATTAATCATATATCCACTTTGGAAGATGCAAAATCGGGTGGTTTATCATTCCTGCACTTGGCAAAATATCAGCCTTCCTTTTCCAGCACTGAAGCTACAGCTGTATTGGTAAATAAGGATTTTGTTCCGGAGCAAAATGTCGATACAATACTTATTCGGGTAAAGGATGTTTATAAATGCCTCATTGAATTACTCGAAAAGTACAATCACAATGTGCACAAAAAGGGAATCGAAGAACCTGTATTTATTGGTAAAAATGTTGAACTGAAAGAAGACATTTATCTGGGTGCATTTTCCTATATCAGTTCCAATGCTATAATTGGAAAAAATGCGAAAATTTATCCCAATTGTTTTATTGGAGATGGTGTTGTCATTGGCGATAATACTGTGTTATATGCAGGCGTGAAGATTTATCATCATTGTAAAATAGGAAAGGACTGCCTGATTCATTCGGGAGCTGTAATTGGAAGCGATGGTTTTGGCCATTTTCCACAGGCTGATGGAAGTTATAAAAAAGTGCCTCAGGTTGGTAAGGTTATTATTCATGACCATGTTGAAATTGGTGCCAATACAACCATTGACAGAGCAACCATGGAAGCTACTATCATTCATAGTGGCGTAAAGCTCGATAACCAAATACAGGTAGCTCATAATGTGGAAATAGGAGAAAATACAGTGATTGCCTCACAAACAGGAATATCCGGTTCTACCAAATTAGGAAAACATGTATTGGTTGGTGGTCAGGTCGGATTTGCCGGACACATTGAAATAGCTGATGGCAATCAGTTTGGTGCAAAAAGTGGTGTAGGTGCTAGCATCGAAGAAAAAAACGGAAAGTGGTTTGGCGTCCCCCTAATGCCTGTTAAAGATACTTTGCGTTTATTTGCAATTTTAAAGAAACTACCAGCATTGTATCAGAAGATTGTAAAACAAGAAAAAGAAATAGAAGAATTACAAAAGATAGTCAAAAAATAGCATGGAACTTAAACAAAGAACAATAACCAGAGCAGTAAGTATATCAGGTGTTGGCTTACATACAGGTCAACGAGTAAATTTAACGTTTAATCCAGCTCCTGAAAATCATGGATATAAATTTCAACGTGTAGATTTGGAAGATAAGCCTATTATTGAGGCTGATGTAGATTTGGTGGTAAGCACTGATAGAGGAACAAAATTAGCCAAAAATGGGGTAGAAGTTGGCACAGTTGAACATTGTTTAGCTTCATTGGCTGGCTTAAGCATCGACAATGTTTTAATTGAATTGGATGGACCTGAAGTGCCCATTATGGATGGTTCTGCCTTGCATTTTGTGAAAGCTTTACATGATGCAGGTATCAAAGAGCAGTTAGCCGATAGGGAATATTTTGAAATAAGCTCAAATGTTTATTATTCAAATAAGGATAGTGATACTGAAATGATTGCCATGCCATTGGATAGCTTTCGTGCCACTGTTATGATCGATTATAACTCTCCAATCTTAGGTAGTCAGCATGCTTCTATTACTCAAATGCAAGAATTTGAATCAGAAATTGCCAATTGTAGAACATTCTGTCTTTTGCACGAAATTGAGAGTATGTTTAATAATAATTTAATCAAAGGAGGAGATGTCGATAATGCGATTGTAGTGGTTGACAGATTTGTTCCTGATGAAGAACTGGAAAAATTGGCCAAAATGTTCAACAAGCAAAAAAACGAACTGCGTGTTGAAGAAGGTGGAATTTTAAATAATTTGGAATTACACCATCACAACGAACCGGCTCGACACAAATTGCTTGATTTAATAGGTGATTTGGCTTTGGTTGGCATGCCCATAAAAGCACAGATTATGGCAGCACGTTGTGGTCACACCACAAATATTGAATTTGCCAAAAAAATTAAGAAAGCAATTGCATTGAGCAAAAAGCAAAACAAGAATAATGCTCCCCAATATGATCCTAATGCAAAGCCTGTTTTCAATACTGTGGAGATTGAAAAAATACTCCCACACCGTCATCCATTTTTATTCGTTGACAAAATTATTGACCTGACTGATAAGCATGTAACAGGTATTAAAAATGTAACCTACGATGAATCGTTTTTCAGGGGGCATTTTCCTGGAGATCCTGTTATGCCGGGCGTTCTGATGATAGAGGCTTTAGCACAATGTGGAGGTGTATTGATATTATCAAATGTGCCTGATCCTGAAAATTATTCTACCTATTTTATGAAAATTGACAATGCCAAGTTTAAAGATAAAGTTCTTCCTGGTGATACCTTGGTAATGAAATGCGAGTTAACCCAAGCTGTTCGTAGAGGAATTTGCGTTATGAAAGGACAAGCTTTTGTTGGAAACAAATTAGTTGTAGAAGCCGATTTGATGGCATCAATAGTTAAAAATACTTAATATGCATCAACCCTTATCCTATGTTCACCCAGGTGCAAAAGTTGCACAAAATGTAGTAGTCGAGCCATTTGTCAGTATTCATAACAATGTTGAAATTGATGAAGGAACCTGGATTGGTCCGCATGTGACCATCATGGAAGGAGCCCGTATTGGTAAAAACTGCCGCATCTTTCCAGGTAGTGTTATTTCAGCCATTCCTCAGGATTTAAAATTCAGTGGTGAGGATTCATTAACCGTAATTGGAAATAATGTAACCATCAGGGAGTATTGCACAATTAATCGGGGAACTGTAGACAGAAGGCAGACAGAGATTCATGACAATGCGCTCCTTATGGCTTATGTACATGTGGCTCACGATTGTGTAGTTGAAAGAAATGCGATTCTGGCTAATGTAGTAAATTTAGCGGGTCATGTCACTATTGGTGAGTACGCAATCGTAGGTGGACTCAGTGCCGTTCATCAATTTGTCAGTATTGGTGCACATACCATGATATCAGGTGGTTCTTTAATCAGAAAAGATATTCCGCCCTTTACCAAAGCTGCACGTGAACCACTTTCGTATGTAGGTATTAACTCCATAGGATTAAGACGAAGAGGTTTTTCTGCGAAGAAAATAAATGAGATACAAGACATTTATAGGATATTATATATTCGTGGTTATAACACTACTCAAGCCATGGAAATCATTGAAACAGAATTTAAAGTAACGCAGGAAAGGGATGATATTTTAAGCTTTATCAGAAAGTCTGACCGTGGAGTAATGAGAGGCTATATAAAGAGGTAGATCAAACGTTTAATTTTGCAAATGATAAGGTTACTCATATTCTTCTTATTCTGTAACACACTGGCTTATGGCCAACATCATGATTGGTCTGAATTTGATACATCTAAGTCTGTGAATTGTATCTTTTACCTGAATGGCGATTCTCTTCCATACACCGGTACTGTTCTTGAAAAACATTTTGGATTCAAAAAAAACATC
>JABINZ010000005.1 GCA_018698135.1 Bacteroidota bacterium | reverse complement strand
CGCTGATGGTATTTGTTGTTGCTATAATTAAATAGCTGTTAGATATGTGTGAAAAAAATGCTGCAACATTGAAATTGCAAACAAAAGTAGTGTGTTAATTTATCTGAGCATATGTGTATCAATTTTGAATAGCGCTATAGACACACCCCATCAATCAAAAACTTCATATTGATATTTGGTTTTTTCTTGAGTTCTCTATTGATAGACATCACTATCAATTGTCTTCTAAACCCATCACCAGTATATTCAAGGGTTGTTTTATACATTCCCCACTCCAACATAGACATAGGAGTGTCTAAAAGGGTTTGGGTTGTCTTACTTGGTTCACAATAGACATTGGTTGAAACTAACAGGAAAAACAGAACAGATATTAAAAACTTCTTCATAACATCACCTATAATTTGGTTTGTATCAGTTCAAACTTCATTTTGTTAAAAATGGTCTAAAATTAACAAATACAAAATAAATTTAGAATTCGAAACAGGTTCCACAATAAGACCAATTTCCATCAACAAAATAAAATCCCAAAGACAGAAATTTCAAAACATTTTGGGATATCCAGACCTATTGTTTATAGATATTTAAAATTATAACCCTATCCATAGTTCATAAATGAATCTGAAGTTTTAATTCTCAACCAATATTTATCTATTTCATTTTGTAGAATAGTTGATTCACCCGAACTAAAATCTATTTTTCTTCCTAATTTACCAACAACATAAAATTCAACATAAGTTTTAAATTTTTTTTCAATATCTTCTTCTATAAATTCAGGATAATAATTTTCTATCACATCAGGAGAAAGACCTATCTCAATAATCAACTGATCAAGAATATCCCCTATATGGGATTTCCCATTAGTTTCATGTTTCAGATCCCTTAAACTATCAATTATCATTTGAATACACTCTTTTACCAACATTCTAATGTGGGAATTTCCCATTTTGTTAAATAAACCTTTCAATAATCCCATAAAATCCTCCCAATTGTTATGTGTGAAAAGTTATTCTATTAATCAACTCAATATTCAAATATCCATTTTAAAATTTTTGTAGGTTTTATTGGTTTTATCATTATAAGATTATTGATACCCTTCTGAATAAAAACTTTAAATTGGAGTTATAAAAAAAATCATTGATACACCATCTATCAACATAAAATAATCAGTTTTTGTTCCATTCACCGGATTTTCAAGTGAATCAGTCCCATAATATATGGTATAATTATTTTCTTCCCATTTCTCAATAGAACTTCCAGTTATACCTTTTATTTTCCAAACTGAACCATCATTTGAACTAATTAAATCACCAATAGACTCCCCATCAAAATCTTTTTTGTCTGTTAAAATAGTATTCTTATATGAAATAGGTTCTACAAAAAAAACCATTGATACACCATCTATCAACATATAATAATCAGTTTTTGTTCCATTCACTGGATCTTCAAGTGAACCAGTCCCATAATATATGGTATAATTATTTTCTTCCCATTTCTCAATAGAACTTCCAGTTATACCTTTTATTTTCCAAACTGAACCATCATTTGAACTAATTAAATCACCAATAGATTCCCCATCAAAATCTTTTTTATCTGTATATGGAAAAGTGGTATTAGTGATTGGTGGTGTTTTTATTTCTAACACACTATATGTTCCATCTGATTTCAATAACAAACTTACATCAATAAATGTTGGTGTTCCATTTATATCAAGGTTTGGTATTGTTAAAATTCCAGTGGATGTGTCATAAGATGGATTTGTGAATCCAAATGTTGTGAAAATAATTGAAATTAGAAAAATAAAACAAATCAAAAAAAATTTCATAATATCACCTTCATTGTTATTCATCAAAAGTTTAAAAGAATTTGAATAAAAGATTGAACCAATCTATTAATTTAAAATAAAAATATCAATAGGTAGAAATACCTAATTTATTGTTTTCACATCACCATTTTTATATGAATATACATGCAGCGGCTTGTTAACAGGCACGAGGAAAGTGGGGCAGGACTATCATCATTTCTTGTCGTCCATGTGTGCTCATCTTTCTTCTTAAGTTTTTAATAACTTATAGAATCATGTACAGATACACAATTTAATTTACAGAGCCAATTAATCCCTCATGTTACGTATCCATACTTATTCATATAATTCATTACAGTACTATCAATTTTTTCTTTTATTTTTGAACTCTCACTTTTTGACTTCGAAGGAATTTTTTTAATCATTCTTTTTTTTAATTTGTTCGTTCCAAGTTTCTGCGTCTTTGTCTGCGTCCTGAATATTTTTAGTACGATATCGATTCCATACCCAAATTAATAGATAACCAATTAAGCCGATTAAACCCATTAGGGCGCCTTTGATAGCCGCGCCAATGATTTGATCTGTCATTTTTAATGTCTCCATTATAGAATAAGAGCCATACTGCCACTCAACGATAGTTATGTTTTCGGGTTTGGGAATCCCTTTAGCTGAAGTTTCTAAAATACTTTCAATTATATTAGTTTACACTTTTTTAATCAGTTAAACTCTTTGGCAAAATGGTTTTGGCATCTTGCCGTTTTAATTGGGTCTTATATTGATTGGTCATCCAATTGCACACTTTTACTGCTTCATTCATGGGCACTCCAAAAACTATTATTCTATCTTCCTTCCAAGACAAATAGGGGAATACCATTGGTTTGTCTTGAAATATCTCGCTATAGGAAGGAGGCAAATCAGTTAAAATAGTTTCTATTTCTTTATCACAATGTGGGCATGTTGTTTGAACACCTTTCCAAAAATTCTTGTTTAGTAGTTGAGCTACTAATTTATTATCACTTCTTTGAATAACTATTCTCGTTAATCCTGAACTTGGATCATTAATTTGTAAAATTGCAAAATATTCTTTAGCATATGATGGAGATGATATTATTCCAGCAACAGCAATAATGAAAAAGATATACATATATTTTTTCATATTCACCTCGGGACTTTATTTTTTCCATTATGAGTTTTTAAATCTTCCAACAAGGTCATAGTATCTTCAGTAGCAGAAAGTTTAAAAACATGACTGCTTTTATTCCATATTGAGGACATATCATTTAATATCCTTTTGACACCTTCAATCAATGTTTTAAATTCATTTGGTGTAACACTGGTGCATTCCCTAATATCTTGATTGTCAAAAAGCGTTGATCTATGTCCAAAAAAACTATTTCGGAGAATAGATACTTTGATCCACAAGGGTTTTATTCGTTTTATTTCTGACTCTAACTTTTGGAATTCCAGTGGAGGGAAGTTGCCTTCTTTTTTGAAAAGTTTTATAAGTTGCGGAATATTTACTGTATCTTTCCGAGTCTCGAAAAGCTTATAAAGTGCAATTATCATCGCTACAAAATGAGCATGAAGAGAAGTCTTGAAAAAGAGTTTATAGTGATTCATGGTATTTACAAATTGTTTCCTACTTTCTTTTTCTTTATATATTCACCAAATTTCATAATTCAAACTTGCAATAGTAATAGTATTTTGTAGTTCTTTAATGTTTTGAAGTATTTTATTTTCCATTTAAACTCCTTGTGATGTCATATACGCTTTGACTATGAGATTCAACACAAATAAGATCAACATCATATAGGAACCAGCATTGAGCCAATCGAACCATTGCCAAGATACTTTTCTGTTTTTCCTTGTTACACCCCACCAGATTGGCGAGAACACCAATCCAGCAATGAACCACGGAATGGTTTTGCCAAATGCAAACATGAAATTGCTTTGCATCGCTTGTACAATCACTGCAACAAAAAATATACTTATCCATATCAATTTATTCATATTCCTCCAAACTATTTTATTAGCCCATACGTTTTCAGAAGCTCGATGTTCATTTCCCTAATTAAGCCTTGAAATGATTTACCAAACATTATAATCCCCTTTGATTCTTGAATTTTTACGATTCTGTTTGTAATCAAAATACAATTATCAATTTCGTTTCCGATTTTATTGATATGTTTATCTAAATATACTTTAGCCTTCTGTCTTTCGGAGCTAAATCTATCCAAATCTGAACGTAGGGCTTTCCCATTCTTATAAACCATTGACATTAATGATACTGCTGCCCTAGTGGATTGAAGAGCCATTATTTTAGCTGCTCCTTCATTATTTTGTAGCATAAAATAATTCATAGAGTAAGTAAAAACTCCCATACAATAATTAATGTTTTTTTCATCAACAGTATCACCGCCAAATACAGAACCGGTACAAAACAGAACCAAAAAAATATAAATAAAAGCTTTTTTCATTTATTTTCCTCCAACGTAGTAGGTCAGCCAGTTTACTCACGAAAACGAATTGCAAAATGCCGCGTCCTATCAAACGATACATTCAGATCATTTGCTATTTGTCTGATATCCACGGGTGCAACCAGCCCACTACTAAATAATGGATCATTAACTGGCAAGGTTTTCCCCACAATTTTCACATTCTTCGAACCCTTCGCCGTGATGTATGTCGCCACATTTCGAACAAGTCAATATTTTTTTTTGCGTTCGGTGATCATCACTCCAATGGTGTTGTTTATAACGCAGTAGCAGTTCTATGTTTCGTTTAGAATCACTTGAACGGACATCTCTACCTTCAGTAGATGCCTCTTCCGCTTGCTTATGTACTCTCGCTTCCCTTTCTTGGTCAAGTAATTGCTTTTGTAGATTTTCTTTTAAAACAAGGACCCGTTTATTGACATATAGTGCTTTTGTCTTGTTTTCATCCCCATCACAGGTTGCAAAACACTTTGCCCATAAGCCGACATCTGTTTTATTCTCTTCTATTTCTCTCCAAATTTGCTCATACAATTTATGTTCGAGGTCAAAATTATTGTTAGCCCTAACATCAGGGGGGTCAATTTTGGGTGCTGTTTGATAATTAGGCTTTCTATCTTGTATTTTAATAAAGATTTTTCCGTAAATCCATCCTGCGGCAAAGGCTGCTAAACCATAAACTACAACAATTATTATCCATCGCATAAATGATTCTACATTAAAATGTTTAAAGAAATTTGGTAGAGTAGTTAAAGTACAGATAAATACCATCCATGAAAGCCATTTTCGAGCGTAATCATTAGCAGTTGATGCAGTCCCTTTAACAGAAATAATATTGTAAAGCACATATCCAACAGTACCGGATAGACCAACAGTCAGTACTGTTTTTATAAGTGCGGTTTCTGCTGCTGCCATTATTATTTTCCTTTCATAAACCCACTATCAGTTAAATTCTTTGATTTGATTCTTTCATATTTTGTTGTACCTTCAGGGCATGTGTGTTAGTGGAGTTTGTAACTATTCAAAAAAGATTTCAATTGAATTTTAGCTTTGCTTTCACTTATTTTTTTGTACATCATACCTATTCTAAAGTGTTTCCCCTCTGTTAATCACCGCGATAAAATAAACAGAAAAGGGGTATAATTTTCAAAATCTATTGACTAAAAGTATCAAAATGTCAGATTAAATGGGCTTTCAGTTGGAAGCCTTTTTTTATTGATGACAAGGCGGGGAGAGTTGCAGCT
>JABINZ010000004.1 GCA_018698135.1 Bacteroidota bacterium | reverse complement strand
TATATGCTTATTGATATTAAGGTAGATAAACAGCTAGAACAAAAAGAATTACTTACGAAAGAAGACAAATTTAAAATGAAGGATATTCTGGATATTATTAAAAATCCAGCATATATCATGATTGCGCTAATTTGCCTGACCTTTTATTCAGCTGTTTTTCCCTTTATGGCATTTGCACCGGATTTCTTTTACCACAAATTTGGTGTTAGCTATGTTCAAAGCGGGCAAATAACATCTCTTTTGCCCTTGGGTACTCTATTTTTCACACCTTTATTTGGATTTCTGATTGATCGATTTGGGAAAGCAGCATCTGCCATGATATTTGGTTCATTTGCTTTATTTATTGTTCACATCACGTTTTCATTCACCAATACGCCACCACAGGCATTAATGATTTTATTAGGCGTAGCATTCTCATTAGTTCCTGCCGCAATGTGGCCTTCGATGGTTAGGTTAGTCAAGGAAAAGCAAATAGGAACAGCCTACGGCTTAATGTATTCTATACAAAATCTTGGTTTGTGGGGTTTTCCAATTTTGGCAGGAATTATTCTTGATAAAGCAAATCCCGGAAATCCAGAAACTTTAAATTACACACCAACCATGATCATGTTTGCAGCACTCGGTTTGCTTGGTTTATTCTTCGCTCTTCTGCTAAAATATTATGACAAAAAAAGAGGTTTTGGAGTTGATTTGCCTCTAAATAAGTGACAATATCAGAATTTAAGAATAGGACAAATTCGGACGAGTGTCTACATCATTTTCATATCAATTTTTTTAAATGTACCTTGCTAAAAAATAAAATCTATAAAAATCAAATTCAGGGATTGATTAAATGATCTAATTCAAGTTTCCCAGTAAAATAACTCCTCCAACAAACATGAGAGCCAGAATATACACCCTAGTTTCTGTACCTGTTTTCATTATCCTATATAGTTTTACTTTTGTGATCGTATTAATTTCGCTCTTTTTTGCCATCCTTAAAAGAAAGAAAAGCGTACAGCACGTCATGCATTTTTGGGCCAAATCTGTCTTCTATCTAATGGGTAAAAAGTTAACAATCAATGGCATGCAGAATATTCAGAAAGGAGGAAATTATATTTTAATTGCTAATCACGCAAGCCTTTTTGACATCATGGCAATCATGGCCTTCTATCCAAATGTATCCTGGTTCGGACATGAACGTTTATTGAGAATTCCGGTCTTCAAACAAATTTTATTGATGACCAACTATGTGCCAATGAAATCGGCAACCTTCAGCAACACAAGACTTATGCTCGACAGCTTAATTCATAAATCCCAAACCAATACCATTGCCATTTTTCATGAAGGAACACGCACATTAGATGGCCAAATAAACAATTTTTACAAAGGCTTTATCCGATTAATGAAAGCTTCCGATGTAAATATTCTACCGGTTACCCTGAATGGCTTCTATTCCCTAAAACCAAAAAACAGATTTCATATTAATTTCAATTCAAAAATTAATGTCATCATACATAAACCTATTGAAAGAAGTCTTTTAATTAATAAAAGTGATTCTGAGATAATTGAATCAGTTAAAGAAGTAATTCAATCTGCCATTATTAAATAGTAAAACATGGAAAATCACAAATGGATATTCATTATTAACCCGATTGCTGGAAATGGGTATGGAGAAGAAATAAAATCGATTTTAGAAAAGAAGGTTGCTGAATACAATATTCCGGCTGAATATGTAACCACAGAAAGGAAAGGGCATGCTGGAGAACTTTCAAAGAAATACGCTGATCTGGGATATAAATACATTATTGCAGTCGGAGGAGATGGGACTGTTAATGAAGTATTTACGCCCATCATAAATCGAAAAGACATCATTAGTGGAGCAATTCCTGCGGGAACCGGCAACGACTTTATCCAATTACTAGGATTTCCAAACAGATTTACTGAAGAAAATTGGAAAACATTTTTTGATTTGAACACAAAACTGATGGATGTTGGACATTGCAATGGCAATTATTTTTTAAACGGGATGGGACTTGGTTTTGACGCTCAAGTGGCTGCTGAAAACTATGCTGAACCCGGTGTTGTAAAAGAGGGTGGTAAAAACAAATATATTTGGCATATTGTAAAAACACTTCTCTTTTTTAAAGAAATCAAAATGAAGATTGTAGGGGGTGAAAATGCTGGGGAAACAGATTGCTTTATCAATACAATATCTATTGGAAGACGTTTTGCAGGTGGCTTTTACCTTACACCAAAAGCCTTGGCAGATGACGGCTTACTTGATGTTTGCATGATTAAGAAGTTGAATTTATTACAGCGATTAAAAATCCTCATGCAAGTACCAAAAGGTACTCATATACATGATCCAAAAGTCAATTATTACCAAACACCCAACTTGCAAGTATCATTTGATAAAGAAGTACCCTATCACCTGGATGGTGAATTATTTTTCGCAACAGAAATTGATGTTTCTCTCCTGCCAAAAGCATTGAACTTCATTTATAATCCGAATGGGGAGCATTTTTTTAAGGATTGAAATTCGATTAATTCATTTCCTCATTAATAGGTTTTGTCATTCTAACCCCGATTCTATCAGATGAGGAATCTGTTAGTGTTAAACCTGAGTGATCCCCAGAAGAAACGCAGACTTTTCGCTTACAGATACCTCCCTACGATCGGCATGACAAAAAAAGGAAAATCCTACTCTACACAGTTTCTGTCGTTCCGAACGCTTAGTGAGGAATCTGTTAGTGTTAAACCTGAGTGATCCCAAAAAGAAACGCAAATTCTTCGCTTACAGATACCTCCCTACGGTCGGCATGACAAAAAGAGGGGAATCCTGCTCTTATTCAGTTGTGTCATTCTGTAATGCAATGAAGAATCTGTTGACTGAGAATGGACAAGCAGGAATTGGTCAGATTCCTCCAAAGTCGGAATGACACAAGGGGAGTGGGATGAATAGACTCCGCAGCGCTTTATCAAAAATGAAAGCCTTCACTATTATGCTCTGTCATTCTGAATGCAATGAAGAATCTGTAAACAGAGAATAAACAAGTAGGAATTATCAAAATTCCTTTAAAGTCGGAAGGACATATTTTTAATAGTATTCAATTGTACGCTTGACTAATAAAGCAGGTCTGTTTTTAATCATTCCATAAAGGATTATCCAATTTCTCTTATCATCAAATTCATAGGTATAGTTTAATTCATTCTGAATATTGCCTTCCAGAGACATACTATTCCTTTTAGTGCAATTGCCTCTTTGATCATATGAATAATCAATTGTTTGGCGAAGGTGACCATCAAAAGTAAAATGTTCCTCTCTTATTTTATTTCCAGTGCTATCAAAAAGATATCGATACAATGTTTTTCCATCACTACTTGAATACTCCTTTTCAATCAAATCTCCTAAATCATTATAATAATAGGTAAAGAAACTTGAATATACACTGTTTGAATAATTAAACTCATTTATTAGTAATCCGCTCTCATCATATTTATAGATAGTTTTTGAAGTGCAATTATATTGAAGAGCTTCTGAATTTGATAAAACAAGATTATTATTGTCATATTGAAAGTTTGTCACATGTGTATTCCAACAAAATGTTTTCTTTCTATACTTTTCGCAATACTCCATTCCAAAGTATTGATGCTCTATTTCTTTCACAAGATTTGCAAAAGAATCATATATGTATTCAATTAAAAAGTCCCCTTCAGAATTGAAGCAATAATGCTTGATTAACTTGCCTTCAAAGTATATAGATGAATATTTTGAATATATTTCATCGATTGAAGAGTAATAAACTTTTTCAACCTCTGTCCCGTTCTTATTAAATGCTATTAATTGCTTAAAAAAACAGTGCCCAGAAGTGATTTGCCAAAGTGAGTCAACACTATTGTATTTATACTCGATTATAGACTTTACCTCCCCATTTAGATTCTCGTTCTCCCAATTAGTTTGCCTACTTTGAGCATTTAAATTAAGGACACTTGTAAAAAGCAAACTGTTTAATAGTATTTGAGACAATAATTTCAACATATTTTTAAATTAAATAAACCCCACATTCACCCAAATATCTGTATTCCGTCCTTTATCATCAACACAAGATATTTTGTTCTCGCCCTCTTTAGGTTCAAAAAATAATTTTTCAGTGGCTTTTGCTTTCTGCAACAATTTATTATTTACATACCAATATACATGTTCAACCCCATTTTCAACACTGCATCTCAATTGCAGTTTATTACTTTCATTTTTAAATAACAGGTATTCCATGCCTTGGGTAATGGATATAATGGCTGGCGCATTATCATGGTATATTCTTTCACATCGAGGATTATGTGTTGGAATTTTCTCATAGGGAATTTCTTCATCCTCATAAAAAGACAAGAGGTCAGATGCATAGTTTGGGTATATTTTTTTCTTGTATCCTGCTTTTGGTTTGCACGATCTGCAAAAGGAGAAATCTTCATTAGCGTCAGTAAATACTTCAATTTGGTGCATACACTTTGAATTATTCGAAATGCCCGGCAAATAATAATCAATTACCTGATCGTCACAAAATTCATTAGGAGGTAATCCACTGACCGAACAAACCAATCTTTCGCCTAAAGATTCTGGTTTTTTAAACCATTTTTTCCCTTCATCATAATCAATCGAGTTAAACACATTGAATAATAGTGGCACTGCGAATTCAGCCCCATTCAATTCAGGGATACCAATTCCAGAAAAATTACCCACCCACACTCCAATTGTATACTTGGTATTATATCCTATTGCCCAAGCATCTCTTCGTCCATAGGATGTACCTGTTTTCCAGGCAATCTTTGGCAAGTGCACACTGTTTTCGAATTTATTTGGGAGGTCGGGGCGAATGAGTGTAGCCAATATTTCTGAAGTCATATAAGATGACCCTGCACTATAAATGCTATCCTGATATAATGCCTCCTCAGAACGAATGTATTTCAATCCAGAATAAATTCCTCCATTGGCCAAAGTTGAATAAGCATTCACCAATTCCTCGAGCGTAACACCACAGCCACCAAGAATTAAGGACAAGCCCAATTTGCTTTTATCTTGCTTAATTCGTTTAAAGCCTGAACGCCCCAATAGTTCAACAAAATCATTCGTTTCCAGCTCATCAAGCACTTTAATTGCTGGCACATTTAAGGACGATGCCAATGCTTTTTCAATACTAATAAGCCCACTGTATCTGCCATCATAATTGGACGGGCGGTAACCATCATAGTTAATGGGAACATCTGTAACCACTGTTTTCGGACAAATAATTCCTTTATCAAATGCCATGGCATATAAAAAAGGTTTTAATGCACTTCCGGGTGAACGAATGGCCCTGATTCCATCTACTTGTCCTTGGTATTGATTATCCCAAAAATCAGCAGAGCCTACATAAGCTTCTACCTCTTTTGTTTCATTGTTAATTAATAAAACAGAGGCATTTCCAATATTTCTGTTTCGGATATGCTTGATGTAATTGTAGGTGATATTCTCAACTTTGCTTTGCTTGTTAAGATCGACCACTGATTGGATAAAAATATCATTCGGAAAGCTACTTTTTAATCGATAAGATAAATGGGGTGCTAACTTAGGAGCTTCATGCCGGTAGCAATCAATATCCTCATCCAATGCAGCGAGTATATCCTGTTCTTTGAATAATTCTTTTTTGCCAAAATACTGCAACCATTCATTTCTTTTTTCAAGTAACAAAGAATTATTATCACCTGGTTTGTATGTATTGGGGTTATTGGGAATAATTGAAAGCATAACAATTTGAGCCAGGCTCAGCGCTTCTGGTTTTTGTTCCAGAAAAAGCAAGGCAGCTGATTTAATTCCTTCGATGTTTCCACCATAAGGCACCAAATTCAAATACATCTGAAGAATTTCATTTTTTGAATAGCGCCTTTCAAGCTGCATGGCTCTAAAAATTTCCTTGATTTTATGCCAATAGGTTCTCTTTTTGGGTTCTAACATGCGAGCTACCTGCATGCTAATGGTAGAGGCGCCAGAAACCACTTCGCCTCTGAAAATATTCCTGACCAATGCTTTTGCAATCGCAACCGGATTAACACCAAAATGATAACGAAAAAACCTATCCTCCTTAAAAATTATGGTCTGTTTTAACTCCGGTGTTATTTCTTCCAGATTCGTTTTTATTCTCCACTTATCATCCTGATTGAGATAGGCATGCATTATACTTCCATCTTTTGCCAAAATAACTTGAGAGTATTCAATTTGGGGTTTGAATGGAAAGGCAAAATCCAGAATATGAAAAATACCATAAAAAGAAATGACCAAAAGGAAAACCAGTCTTCTCCAGAATGGAATTTGATTCCAGAATCCTTTTATAAAGTTGTTATGCATCAGTTTTGAAATGAAATGGCAGATCATTCGTGCGGATTAATTCTTAGTTTTCTCGCAAAGGCGCAAAGATCACAACGCATTTTTCAGTCAGTTTACATAGCGTTCCTTGCGTCTTTGCGAGAGACTATCTACTTCACCACAACCTCCCCGGCACCATAATAAGAATTATACTCTCCATCATACATGGCATCAGCTCCAACAGCACCTAACTTGAACGTTCCTTTAGAAACTACTCGTACTGAATAATAATACTTTTGCGTAGTTGATCGTGCAGTAGTAAAAAATGAAAGTCTATCGTCACGAATATCAACATAATCGGGATATAGCCGATATTTGATCCAATCCATTTCTCGTCCTTCCGTCAATCGTGGATTTTCAATTTCGAAACATGCAGGAAGGATATCTGTTACAGCAACATTTTCCACCTCTTTTCCAATAGATGAACGAATTGAAAGCTCAATGACAACCAAATCATTTTGACTAAAATATTTGCCATTTAAAGCATTGCCAAACCGATCATAGAAATTTCTTCGTACAATGAGATTATTATCTCTTTCTTCGACTTTTCCACTTTCACTTATTCCTTCTACCTCATAGAAATAGTACAAATTACCACTTCCTTGGGTGCTGATGGTTACCTTTTGGTTATTGAAATTATCTGGTATGACTAAATCCTTTCCTGTAAATTGATAACTATTCTTCCCAAAGCTGATGCTTGCAGTAACATTTGAATGGCTACCTTTTTGGGCAACTTTACCCAAAGCCAATAGCGCAAAAACTCTTTCCTGTGTTGACAACCATCGTTTTGACTTAAACTCTTCAGATAAATTCTTCGTTAAAACGGGTACCATCATATTAGAAGGATCACTTTCCATTAATGCATATAAGGCAATTCCTTTATCTCTTACATAGGAATAAAATGACCCTCCAAAAGAACGTCTTGATCGATAATTATCCCATGCTTTGGGGACTATAGTATGATAGCTTTTCATATCACCAATTAATGCAAAGGAACCCGCTAATAAGAACTTTGAATCAGTTGAAAGTAAGTGCAAATTGGCTTTGTAATAATTCATGATCGACCGATTTTCTTTTCCACTAGCAGCCAGTACAAAGAGTGCATAAAAATTCTCCCTGCCTGCAATCGTTTTAAATTGTAGGGAATTTGATTGATCGTAATAATGCCAGGTATCGTAGGCTTTATTTTTGACAATTCGTTTCAAATACCTCATGGCATTATTCAACTTCGAGTCAGTAACTTCATATCCAGCTTTCTTGGCTTCCACCAAAAAATGAGTTGCATAAACGCTGGCCCAAACATTTGCATAGCTACCACTTGGCCAATAGGTAAATGAACCATCATACATCTGCAGCGATTGAACTTTATGAATAGCCTGCTGCACATTATAGTCAATATCCATGTTTTGCCTGGCTTTATTTTGATTCAGTGCTGTGGCTAAATCTCGAATATACAATTGAGGAAATGCAGCAGAAACTGTTTGCTCCAAACAGCCATAAGGATATCGAATCAGGTATTCCAGATCTTTGGAAAACTCAGCAAGAGGAGACTTACTTAGAATTAATTTCGAAGAAGAACTCTTTTTCAGAAAATCTGATGTCACAGTTAATGAAACTGTTTTACCAGCAGTAATATTCCCAGCACCAAATTTCTTCTCCAAACCGGCAGCAGGACGAACAGGAACATTTGTTTCATCAGAAAACTGCTCATTCAGGGCGCTTACTTTTACTTTTATTTCTGCATTTCCAATTGCCTTATCAGCTATTAATTGGAAAGCTAGCTGCCCCTCGCTATTGGCATTCAATTGTATGCTTTGAGTTATATCTCCATCAATTTTTATAGGTCCATTAACACTAATCGTTACTTTCGCTTTTGTTGATTTTGCTGTTGTATTCGTTAATGTAATGGGGAAGACAAGCTTATCACCCGGACTCAATATGCGCGGTAAAGCTGAACTTATTACAATTGGATCGGCAACTTTCATTTCTTTTTCAGCCGATCCAAACTGATTGTCCTTATAAGCCACTGCCATTATTCGAACAGCACCAGAGAACTTAGGAAGCCAGGCTTC
>JABINZ010000003.1 GCA_018698135.1 Bacteroidota bacterium | reverse complement strand
TAATCAATAATGTTAAGATTTTGCACTACAAAATCATAGGTGATTTCATTTTGAGTAAAACTAACAATACGATCAAAAATTGTTAAAGCATCTCGTAAGGCTCCATCTGCTTTTTGCGCAATTATGTGTAAAGCTGTTTCTTCAGTTTTGATATTTTCCTTCTCAGCAATGAATTGCAAATAACTACTGATGTCTTTTACCTGAATGCGGTTAAAATCATTGATTTGACAACGGGAAAGTATGGTTGGAATAATTTTATGCTTTTCTGTTGTTGCCAGAATAAACACTGCATAGGGTGGAGGCTCTTCCAATGTTTTAAGGAAAGCATTGAAAGCAGCTGCAGAGAGCATGTGAACTTCATCGATGATATAGGTTTTGTATTTGCCAGCCTGAGGCGAGAAACGAATTTGCTCAACCAAAGCACGGATGTCCTCAACGGAATTATTTGAGGCAGCATCCAATTCAAAAATGTTCATGGAGCGTTGCTCAATAAACGTTTTACACGAATTACAGGCATTGCATGGTTCACCATCACTCTCCAGATTTTCGCAATTCATGGCTTTTGCCAATATACGAGCACAAGTTGTTTTACCAACTCCTCGAGGTCCTGTAAATAGGTAAGCCTGAGCTAAATGATTGCTTGTAATTGCTTTTTTTAAGGTATCGGTAATATGATTTTGTCCTACAACAGAATTAAAAGTTGCTGGACGGTATTTTCTTGCTGAAACTACAAAGCTCTCTGACATTTCGATTTCCTGATTTGGTATTGAATAAATACGAAACACAAAGGTAGAAAACTCCACTAATTAATCTTATTTTGTGAGTAATTCATAAAAGAGTAAATCTAAAGTTTGCTTCATTTTTACTGAACTGTAATTTGAAAGGCATTTATTTTGGTGTTTTTTAAGTTGAAATTAAGCTGAATGACTGTTAGTCAATACTATAATTAATAAAATTCTCTTTAAACTGCTTGTAAACGTTAAAATCTTTTTTACCTTTGCACACTCATTAAAATATTGATTTAAATAAAAAAAATGCAGAATCATTACGAGACAATTTTTATTACATCACCGTTGGTTACTGACAGCCAATTGAAAGAGTCAGTGGCCCGATTCAAAGAATTGATGACCCAGAACGGTGCAGAAATTATTTATGAAGAGGATTGGGGTCTCAGAAAATTCGCCTATCCCATCAAAAAGAAAACAACTGGATATTACCATGTGTTTGAGTATAACGCTCCAACCGAATTTATTCAGAAGCTAGAAACTGAATTTAATCGAGATGAAAAAATTCTCCGTTACATATCAGTTGCTTTGGATAAGTACGGAATTCAGTATAATGCCAAGCGGAGAAAAGAAGGTAAAAATTCTTCTCCCAAGCAGATTGAAGAAACCGGTGATTTAACAAAAGCTAAAAAATGATAAAATGGCAAATCCAGCATATAAAAACATATTTATAAATATTACGCCTAAAGAAAGGCCTAGAAAGAAGAAATTCTGTTGGTTCAAAAGAAACAACATTAAATACATTGATTATAAAGATCCTGAATTCTTGTTGAAGTTTGTGGATGAACATGGTCGTATTATTCCTAGACGCTATACTGGAACTTCTTTGAAATACCAAAGAAGGCTAGCTTCATCTATCAAAAAAGCCAGACATTTAGCTCTTTTACCATTTGTTTCAGACTCTTTAAAATAGTGATGTCATGGAAATAATTTTAAAACAAGATATAGAGAATTTGGGTTACGCAGGTGACATCATTAAGGTGAAATCTGGTTATGCACGTAATTTTTTGATTCCAAAGAAAATGGCTATTCTGGCAACAGAATCTAATAAAAAAGTGGTTGCAGAAAATCAAAGACAAGCATCTCATAAAATTGCTAAATTGATTGAAGATGCACAAGCCGTAGCTGCAAAACTTGCAAAAGCAACAGTGAAAATTCCTGTGAAAGTAGGAACCAGCGGTAAATTATTTGGTTCTATAACCAATCTTCAGATTTCACGTTCATTGAAAGACATGGGATATGATATCGATAGAAAGGATATTCTGATTCTTGAAGATATTACTGAAGTTGGAAAATACAAGATCAAAGTAAAATTGCATAAGGAAGTACAAGTTGAAATGAATTTGGCTGTACAACCCGAAAAAGAAGATTAGTTTATAGTCAAAAATTAATACAAAGCTGATGACATCTATGGAGGTCATCAGCTTTTTTTTGCTCTTTTTTTTCACTCTTTTCAAAATTATTGGATATTTGATTTTTTTTAGATAATCGAATAATTTCCTTTGGGTGTAATACGTTAACTTTGCAAATGCAAAAAAATCAATAATACAAGAGCATGAATCAAAAACGTTTTGAATTATTTAATAATGTCTTAGGCTTGCTGGTTTTTGGAATAGCAGCTTTTGTTTATCTTTCAACTATTGAACCTACTGTAAGTATTTGGGATTGTGGTGAATTCATTGCCGGATCTTATAAATTAGAGGTAGTTCATCCTCCTGGAGCTCCATTTTTCCTGATGTTTAATCACTTGTTTACCATGTTTGCAAGTAGCCCGGAAATGGTTCCAATTATTGTAAATAGTTCATCTGCTGTTGCCAGTGCAATAACTATCCTCTTATTGTTCTGGACAAGTACGCTTTTATCAAGAAAAATATTTGCTAAAAACAAAGATAATTATAGCCTTTTCGAAGCAATCGGCATATTTGGTGCCGGTCTTGTTGGAGCTTTAGCCTTTACATTTTCAGATACATTTTGGTTTTCAGCAGTAGAGGGAGAGGTATATGCTCTTTCATCAACATTTACGGCTGTCGTTTTCTGGTTGCTATTGAAGTGGGATCAGCGAGCCGATGAGCCAAATAACCTGAGGTGGCTAATTGTTGTGTTTTTTGTCATGGGAATTTCTATCGGTATTCACCTCTTGTCCTTATTAGCACTGCCAGTTTTGGCATTCGTGTATTATTTCAGGAAGTATGAAAAGATAACTAAGAAAGGTTTGTTCATTGCTTTTATTGTAGCCATGATTATTTTGCAGTTCATCAATGTTGGACTGATTAAATGGTTTCCAAGCATAGCCGCTAAATTTGAATTATTGTTTGTTAATGTATTTGGACTGCCTTATTGGTCTGGTGTACTTTTCTTTGTCATTCTGTTTTTAGCTGCTTTATCTTATGGTATATATTATTCTATTAAAAAGAACAAAGTACTGCTAAACACACTATTTGTAGGTGTAGCGGTTGTATTTATTGGATACTCATCCTATACGATGGTTGCAATTCGTTCATTAGCCGACACACCAATTGATTATAGCAATCCAGACAATATTTTCAATATGCGTTCCTATATCAATCGTGAGCAATATGGTGACAGGCCTTTCTTATATGGTCCTCATTTTACTGCTGAAGTTGAAGGATACGATGATGGCCGAATGCAATATATTCAGAAAGATGGTAAATATATTGAAACTAAACCTAAGCTAAAACCCAAATTTGAAAAAGATCATTTCACCTTATTTCCCCGAATGGGCGATACTAGAGCTGATCGAATAGATGGTTACAAAACATGGTCTGGTATGCGAAAAGGACAGAAAAAGCCATCCTTTAGCAATAATATCAAGTTTTTTGTTAGATACCAATTGGGACATATGTATTGGCGTTATTTTGCCTGGAACTTCATTGGCCGTCAGAATGACGAACAAGGTCATGGAAAGCATCTGATGTCTCAGGGAAGAAATCCTGGCTTCATGGATGGAAACTGGATAAGTGGTATTACTTTTATTGATGAAATGTTGGTGGGTAGCCAAGAGAAATTACCTTATGCCCAAACAGTTAATAAAGGTCACAATAAGTTATACTTCCTGCCTTTTATACTCGGTATATTGGGTATGATCTATCACTTCAAACGAAATAAACGTGATGCTTTCAGTACCATGGTTTTATTCTTATTCACTGGAATAATTTTGATGATTTATCAAAACTCTCCTCCTTTTGAACCTAGAGAGCGTGATTATACCTTGGTTGGTTCTTTTTATGTTTTCGCTATTTGGATTGGTTTTGGGGTATTGGCAATTGCCAATTATCTGAAGTCGAAAGTAAATCCGGTATTAGCAGTTTCAGCTACTACTATTATTGCGTTAATTGCCGCACCGGTATTAATGGCCAGTCAGGAATGGGATGATCATACAAGAGCTCATCGTTATACTTCTTTAAATCATGGCGAAAACTATTTGAACTCATGTGCAGAAGATGCTATTTTGTTTACAAATGGTGATAATGATACCTACCCATTGTGGTATGCACAAGAAGTTGAAAACATCAGAAGTGATGTACGAGTCATTAATTTGCAATTACTTATGACTGACTGGTATGTTGATCAATTGCGTTTAAAGAAGAATGAGTCGTCTGCCATTAAGTTTTCTTTTGATCGGGAAAAAATAACAGAAGGAACACGCGATTTTGTTCCGTTTTATAACAATCCTTCATTGGGGTTGGATGAAAAATCCTTCTACGATTTAACTGAAATTTTAAACTTCATTAAATCTGATAAGCCTGAAGATCAAGTGTCAACATATGGAGGATCACGTTTGAGTTATTATCCTACGACACGGTTCTTTTCCAAAGTTGATAAACAGAATGTAATTGATAATAATGTAGTAAGCGAGCAATATTATAACCGCATTGTTGATGAATTAAGGTTTAATGTGGGTAAACGTAATTTACTTAAGAGTCATCTTATGCAACTGGATATTATTGATAACAATCTTTGGGATCGTCCCATTTATTTTGCAATTACTTCCGGATCAGATACTTATTTAGGTTTGGAAAAGTATTTCCAGCAAGAGGGAATGGCATACAGACTTGCACCTGTTATTAAAACGGAGATTGAAAAGCAGCAAAGTGCTGGTCAAACAGGACGTGTTGATGCCTTAATCATGTACGAAAACATGGTGAAGAAGTTTAAGTGGGGTAATCTTACGGATGAACGTGTTCATATTGGTTCAGTAACACGCAGGCATACACTCAACTATAGGAATGTATTTTCAACACTCGGAAGAGCACTTATTTTCGCAGGTGAAAAGGAAAAAGCTATTGAAGCTATTGATCTTTGTCTGAACGAAATTCCAGAAGAAAAAGTACCTCATCAAATCAATTCGCTAACACTAGCTGAAATATATTTTATGGCTGAAGCTCCTGAAAAAGGTGTTGAATTGTGTCGTCATTTACAAACCATTTTTGTGGGCAATCTGGATTATTTCAAAACACTTGATCGTAAGTTTTTCCGCAGATGTGAGAGTGAGGTCAGAAACAATTTTTATGGCTTACAAGTCATTCAAAATCTTGCTTCACGCTATCAGCAGGAAGAATTGTTGAAAGAAATTGAAGCAGAATTTCAGCGTCAGCAGCAAATTTATGGAGTTACTGGCCAATAAATAATGAAGTTAATACAAACGGCAGAACGGATATCGCATGCTGAAGCTTCAGACCATGTAATTTTTCAGCGTAGTATTTTTGCTTACCACGAAGCAGCAAAAATAGTTCGCCAAACTTTATTGGAAATTGGTACAGGCATGGGGTATGGGATGGAGTTATTAGCATCTCAGGTAGATAATTATCTGGCAATTGATAAATACAGTTCCCCTTTAGTTGAAAAGAATAAAGAAAATGAGAACTTTCTTTTTTATCAGCAATCTGTACCTCCTTTTACGGGTATTGCCGATTCTTCTGTAGATTCTTTAGTCACTTTTCAGGTTATTGAACATATTAAAAACGACCATGCTTTTGTTGAAGAAATAAGTCGTGTATTGAAGCCTGAAGGCCAAGCCATTATTACCACTCCCAATATCAAAATGTCGCTAACACGTAATCCTTGGCATATACGTGAATATACAGTCAAGGAATTGCAGGAATTGCTTGCCCCTCATTTTAGCAAAGTTGAAGTATTTGGCGTTTATGGAAACATTGAGGTTAATGATTACTATGAGCGAAATAAAAAATCTGTTCAGAAATATACACGCTTTGATATTTTAAAGCTGCAATATAATCTCCCTCGCTTCATGCTGCAAATCCCTTATGATATTTTGAATAGGATGAATCGGAAGAAGCTCATGGAACAGAGTAATGCTGAGATTAGTCATGTTTCCTTCAAGGATTATCATCTGAAAGAGGCAGACGATAGTTGCTTTGATTTATTTGCTATTGCTACTAAATGATTGAAGTTTGGAGTGCCTAGATTTGGAAGTGCCTAAAGTTTGAAGTGCCTAGAGTTTGAAGTGCCTAGAGTTTTGAGTGCCTGAATTTTGGAATGAAACAAGCTTAATTTCAACTTTTAACTTTAGCTCACTTTAGTCATTTTAGTTCACTTTAGTCACTTTCAAAGCGTATCATTCAGCAACTTCATTTCTTTTAACTTATTCATATAAGGCGAGTGTAAGCTTTCGTGAATTCCTTCTATGTAACGCATCTCGTGCGTATCGGTACCAATAAAACTAACCAGATTCTCATCAATTAATCGTTCTGCAATTTCTTTTACTTTTTGACTATAAAAGCCAGATAAAGAAACAAGATTGATTTGCAAAAATATCCCCATATCATGGAATTCATGATAGCGGTCAAAGTCATTCCATAGGTAAGAGTAGCGTTCGGGATGTGCAAAAATTGGTTTATAACCACTTAATCCCATTTGCCAAAAAGCATTTCTAATAAGCTCTGTATAGTTAATAGCATTGGTTTCAACTAATACATATCGATCACCAAAAGAGAGTATGTCATCTTTTTCCAATAATTTCATGAAATGATCGTCAATGTAATACTCAGAAGCTGCTTCTAATACAACATCAATACCTTGTTTTGCAACTTCGTCCTGAACGATTTTTAATCCATCAGTAATAATTTGTGTATTATTTCGAAAATGATCTCCCATGATATGAGGAGTGGTTATAATCTTTCGGTACCCTAGCTGGTAAAGTTTTTTTATTAAGTGTATACTTTCTTCCAACGATTGGGAACCATCGTCAATACCTGGGATTAAATGCGAATGGATATCTGTTTTGACAGGAATTGAAACCGGATTTTTAAGTCGTCTGTCTTTGCCTAAAAGTTTGTTTATGATGCTCATTTAGTATTTTGCTGATCTTTATTCCATCAGTCATGAAATAGTTGCCGCAAAATTAGACTGAATATTTTAATTTGCAGAAATTTGGGGGAAATAATCATGGAAACCAAAGTCATTATACTGATTAACAAAGGAAGCAGACGTTTCGTTTATGTGTGCGAAGTTTTATTCAGGCATATTCTAAAAATACCTTATCAGTTTGTGGAAAAATCAAGTCTGGATATTTTAGGTGGGAAAAAGACTTTGAGCGATGAGGATATCCTACTCAATTATACTGGGGATGCAGACTTGAAAGGTCTTTATATTCCCAATAGTGGTTTATTAAACGAAACAATAATTCGAAAAGAATTTCCAGAAATTGAATTTGAAAACGGAATACCAGTTTTTTTTAGACAGAAAGGAAAGTTTGATATTAGTTTCGATTTATTTGCAGCTTGTTTTTATTTAGTAACGGAATATGAATTTGCCATTCAGCCACAATATGATCAGTTTGGGCGATACAATGAAAAAGTGTATCCTTCATTCCAACACGACCTGCATGCAAAACCTTTAGTTCATGTATATGCGGAAATACTCTGGCAAAATTTAAATTCCCTAAAACCCTCTTTGCAAAGAAAAACAGCATCATTCGATTATCGAATAACCATCGATGTAGATCATCCCTGGGCTTTTAAACACAAAGGGATTAAGGGAGTATTGGGAAGTTTTAAGGATGTTTTTCAATTTGATTTTAAGAATTTGGCTATCCGCTGGAAAAGCTTGTTTAGTGAGCAGGATCCCTATGATACATTCGAAGAAATACTAACATGGGTTCCAATAGAAAAATTGAAATTCTTTTTCCTGATCAACCGAGAGCATAAATTGGATGGACGTTATACCTATAGAAATAAGCATTATAGAAAGCTCATTAAAGGTATCAGTAAGCGATGCAAGGAGATTGGAATACATCCATCCTATAGCACATTTTTGAGCAAGCAGGCTATCTCTATGGAGAAAGCCGAGTTGGAAGAAATTATTGGAAAACGAATACTGTCTGTGCGCCAGCATTACCTTAAATATCGAAATCCTAAAACAAGATTGTTTTACACTGAACTGGGCATAAGACAAGATTACAATGCTGCCATGAGCAGCGGTATTGGCTTTCGAAACGGAATGGGAATTCCATTTCCATGGTTCAATCTGCTGGCCAATGAAATGACCACTCTATTTATTCATCCACAAATGGCAATGGATGTCACTTTAAAAGATTATATGGGTTTAAGTGCTGAGGAAAGCATACAAAAGATCAGTAATCTTATAGAGGAGTGCAAAAAGTACAATTTAACTTTTTCGCTGCTTTGGCATAATAGCAGCTTATCGGAAATACATGGATGGGAAGGATGGAAATTGGTGTTGCAAGAAAGTATAATAATGCTTAATGAATCAGCAAATAATGCTACCTGATTTCAACTGATGTCCCTTCATTCAAATCAAATGTTAGTTTGATGAGGGTGTTGTCTTTCAAATCCATATTGGCCTGATACAAACAATCCTGACTATAGTTGTTTTCAACCGTATGTTCTTCCCATATCCCCTTATAAAGAGCATAATTCATAATTTCAATTTGATGTTGACCTTTTGGTGCAATTAACTTAATCGTTTGCTTTTGACTTTCTTTATGTTGTGAGCTTTCAGCCACCTGTTTCCCATCAATTTTTATTATGGTTTTGGTGTCGTGGTCAAATCCATCCGAAATATTTATGAATTCGTATTGAACACTAAGTTTTACTTGGTTTTTAGTTGGTTTGCTCAAGTTTGAGCATGATGTTATTAATATGGCAAAAAGCCATACTATATTAAGGTTAGTCTTCATTAATACATCCAATTAGAAATAACATTTTGCAATTAATATCGTCCCCAGCGAATACAAAATGCTATTTTTATTCTTCTCAAAGATATTACATATTACGTATATCCTTAATTATACCACAAACATATTTAGTGTTATTACCATTCATATTTAGGCCACAGATTAACAGAAGTTGCACTTGCTTCCTGAAAACAAATCTGTGAATGTGTAGCAATTTTTACATCATAGGTGCGATAACGGATATTCGAATCATATTATAAAAATATCATCCATATTTCGTCCCTACAGGACTTCCCGTGCTCTCATTTAATGTCCTACAATCATTTCGTCCCTACAGGACAGAAAACCAATAAAACTAATATCTATATGAATAAACTTTAGTGACAATTTATTTAAACGTATATCTTTTATGATACCACAGCATATTTATTGTAATTCCAATTCATATTTAGGCCAAAGATTGTCAAAAATTTCAATAGCATCCTGAAAACAAATTTGTGAAATCTGTGGCAATTTCCACATCATAGGTATAATAACAGATATTCAAATTACATAATTTCCTAATCGATTACTTATTAGCGATTAGCAGCGTTAATAATTACCCGCTTGACAAGGCTTTGTTGTTCCGTATTAAATCGAATAAAATAAACCCCACTTTCCAATTCTGTGAGCTTGAGATTTATACTTCCATTTTTAATATTCTTATAGCTGTTTTCATATATCAGCCGTGCATCTACACTGTAAATAGTTAGTGCTAAGTCTTGTGTAATAGGTAAATCAAAATGAATGATAAAATCTCCGTGATTTGGATTTGGATAAACACTAATTTGTTCATTCAAGAGTTTCAAATCGTCCTTTATTCCTGAATTATTAATAGTTGATGAGTCTATTTCCAGATAAATTGGTATTTCTGTTTCAATAGAATTAATGGCTCTTATATCAATAATTTCAAAAACCAAATCAATATCAGCAGCAATATTATCTTTTAAGATAAATAATAGTTGAGCTATTAATCCATATCCATTTTTGATGTTCTGTTGGTCTTTTCTGCAAATAGCAATATCGATTTCGTTTCCAATCTGTTTTTGAAATAGAATCAAATCGGATAGAGGATAGCCAAACCAGCTATTCTTAAAATTCACTTTTATTTCACCATCCAATATCAATGAACTATCGAACTTAATTGTGAATACGATTCCATAAACATTGCTCACCTGATTGCTGGCCATTCCCAATAGGATAGGAGCCAAAATACTATCTCCCGATTTTGGATTTTGTGGCAAATCAATCCTGATTATAGGATCACTTTGTGTTGCCGTGCTTGCAAGGGCAACATGACTGTCGCTATAATTTGAATAGATGGCGAGAGTATCACTAATGCCAATCGAACCATCTCCATCCGTATCAATATGTTTATAGTCTGTTCCATTTGCAAGGTTTTTTAGCCAAAAAGGACATGGCTGTGCCGACCAGTTTATACTCGCATTTGGACGGGCAAATCCAATGTCACTATAACCAATTCCAAGTGCTAAAAAGTCAAGGTTATTCACCACACTATCTCTGTTTGCATCGCCCGGGTAAACCGGATCAGGATCGTGCTTGAAAATAATACGCTCAACTTTTGTAAGGACGGAACTATTTCCATATACATCATAAGATACAAAATGG
>JABINZ010000002.1 GCA_018698135.1 Bacteroidota bacterium | reverse complement strand
CTGCCATGGGGTGATTGAAATCCATTTCTACATTTTCCTCGGTTATGGCAATTACTTTTCCATTGAATTGTCGACCGTGGCTATCTTTCATAGGCACACTATTGCCTAACTTAATCATTTCTGTATCCAGCTTACCATCTATCATGAAAGAGGCAATTGGCAAATCCATAATTGCCTGATCGTTTAATGGACCATAAGCATCATCCGATTTTAGTACAAAGTCAAATTTATTTCCAACATTTAATCCATTCAAATGCTCTTCAAAACTTTTTAAAAGAGTTCCTGAACCATAGATAAATGAAAGTGGATTTTCATCCTTAACTATTTCAACTACTTCATTAGTTCCATTTACTTTCAACTCGTATGTTACAGCAATTACTTTGTCCTTTGTTATATTCATTTTTCCTTTTTTCAATCTTAAATTAAACAACAATAAAATTTTTATTAATCAGCTGGCAAAAGTAAGCAAACTGATTTTATTAGAAAGGCATTTATGCAAATACCATGCACAAGGATTTATAGAAAATATTATCTTTACATGAATAAAAAATAATTGACTTTGAAAAATTTTATCGGATTAACCCTAATCATTGCCATACTAGGTTTTGGCCTTATTAATTGCAATGAAAAAAATGAATTACCACTCAGTGCAACAGCCAGTAAAACTGATCCTAGCTGCCAAACATGTAATGATGGCAGTATTGACCTGACAATTGTTGGCGGAACGGCCCCTTATTCAATAGTTTGGTCTACAAGTGCTGTAACTGAAGACCTTGAATCCTTGGCAATTGGCACCTATTCTTATACCATTACTGATGCCAATTTGGATGAATTAAAGGGAACTGTTGAGCTCACTTATTTCCATGAATTAGTTAAAATTGAAACCGATTTTGGCGATATTCTGATATGGTTATACGACCAAACTCCTCTTCACAAGGCCAATTTCCTAAAACTTAGTAAAGATGGCTTTTATGATGGTTTAATTTTTCATCGTGTGATTGATGAATTTATGATACAAGGTGGAGATCCTTTGGGAACAGGCATGGGCGGCCCCGGTTATGACATTACTGCTGAAATTTTACCCACGATCAAACATGAATTAGGTTCTCTTGGTGCTGCCAGAAATAACAATCCAGAGAAAAAATCAAATGGAAGTCAGTTTTATATAGTCGAAAATAAAAATGGAACCCCACACTTGGATAACTTATATACTGTTTTTGGTATCGTAGTAAATGGAATTAATGCAGTTCATAGCATTGCAGATGTAGCCACAGGAGTATCAGACAGGCCTGTAAACGATGTTGTTATGAAAGAAGTAACAGTTGTCAGTTACACAGCTTCTGAACTTGAAACACAATTTAGCTTTATTATTCCTTAGTCTTCATATCAAACTACTCCATGGAAATTATTGTCTTTTTAGTAATTATTATTTTCTATCAACCTTCCAGATATATATATTACAAAGTAATAGAAATAGCATTCTGGTATCGGGTAAATAGGCAAAGTAAATCTCCTGAAGATTTTAGATTAAAAGGTGATGCGAAATACTATGACGAACTACTTCTGGAGCATATTCCCTATTATCGAAAATTGAAACCAGCTTCAAAAGCGAAATTCCTGAATCGAATAAATCGATTTATTTACTCAAAAAAATTTATTGGAAAGGAAGGCTTTGAGGTTACACTGGATACGCAAGTTCTAATTTCAGCTGCTGCCATTCAGTTAACATTTGGTTTGAAAAACTATTTCTTTGCCTCTTTCAAAAAAATATTTGTTTACCCCGACTCGTTTTATTTCAGGCAAACAGGCCAATATCATAAAGGAAATGCAGGAACTCAGGATTTTATTAATCTTTCTTACAAACATTTCTTAGAAGGGTTTGGAACTCGAAAAGATAGAATCAATCTGGGTTTACACGAAATGACTCATGCCTTGGAGTTCAATTATCTCTTTGGCGATAACTATGATTATCTTTTTGCTGATTTTTATGACAGCTGGGCAGATATGGAAGAAATTGAATTTGAGAAAATGGTCATGGATAAAGACTATTTTCTAAGACGATATGCTAAGGCCAATATTCATGAATTTTTTGCAGTGTCAGTTGAGCATTTTTTTGAAGATCCACGCACTTTTATAAATAAAGCTCCTAATTTATACTACCGCTTATGTACGCTCTTAAATCAGGATCCATTAAACGAATATGGCGATTATTCCTTGGCAAAAGCATCAAAGGAAGTACACCATATTAAACGTAATTTTTTAAACAGACGATGGCATTGGTCATACTCAATTATCTTATCATCAATCTTTCCCGGCATATTATTCATTTATTATATAATCGATAATATGCTTATTTCTACGCCACATATTTTTTTACTAATATTGTTGTCTGCCATTACTGGAGCCGTCTTTCAATACAATTATTTCAAGAAGAATTATTGGCCTGGTATCATTCATTTTGTAGGATACAACCTCATTGGATTTGGAATATGGTTCACTTTCCTGATTCTATTATTAAATCAAATAATCCCTGTAAAAGACACCGATACGTCTTTCTATCAAATTGAAAAGGTATATTATGAAAACATGGATGCCTATACTACTATGGTCAAAGTTTGTAAAATTTCAAATGCATCTTTTGAAGAACTAGCCAATTATTATAATTTACACCCATCAGAAAGACTGAATAGAGATGAAATTCAACAACTGGCAAAATCGATTCCCAAGGAGGAGTTAAAAATCGATTATACTGATTGTATGGAACCCAAAATACTTTTGAAAAATGAATCTAATATCTTCTCACGACCATTAATTATTAGCAAAACAAAAGGATTATTTGGCTTTTACACAATAAAACGAATGGTACTCATTTAATTCCTCATCTTGAATTGTTGATTGTTTCATTTTGGTAGGTTATATGCAAAAAATATCTTCGCATAATAATTAACCTAAACCTATGTTTATGAAATTACGTTTTACACTATTTTTTCTTACCGTATTATCCTTTTCATTATCGGCACAGACCGTTTCAACTTATGCTGGAACACCTCAATCTTCAGGCAATACATCTGTGCCTGCAAATCGATTATCAGCCAAATTCTACAATCCCCATGGTGTTGCATTTGACAGTAAAGGGAATATGTGGATTTCAGAAAAAGGCAATTGTGTTATTACGATGATAATTGCAGCAAATGATGAGGTACGAATTCGAGTTGGTGGTATTGGATTGGCCAGTTTTATGGATGGCAGTGCAACAGTTGCACGATTCAATCAACCAGCAGGAATTGCTGTCGGACCAAATGACGAAATTTATGTTGCTGATATTGACAATCATGTAATACGAGTAATCAGTGCTTATCAAAATCTTGGAAATGCACAATCTGTGAATGTTTTTGCAGGTAAACATGATGTTAAAGCCGGATCATATACTTCCTATTCAGGATACAATGATGGAGATAAAGATAATGCATTGTTTATGTTTCCTTCAGATGTTGCAGTAGATGCAAGTGGTAATGTATATGTTTCTGACAGGGGAAACAATGTGATCAGGAAAATAGACCCAAGTGGCACAGTAAGTACTTTTGCTGGGCAACAGGGTGTTTCTGGAAGTGCAGATGGCCCTGCCCTTTCTGCTACATTCAACTATCCAGACGGTGTTTTCGTTAAGGGTAACGATGTTTATGTTGCTGACAAACTAAACTCCAGTATCAGGAAAATATCAGGAGGTCAGGTAACAACTGTAGTAAGTGGTTTATGGACACCAACTGACCTATACATTGATAATAATAATGACATATATATTATTGATTTACATCGTATATGGAAATTTGATCAAGCTTTTGCAGGTAGTACACAATGGTCGCTTTCAGGGTTTTGGGATGCAAATGGTACTGACGCCCGTTTTAAAAATGTTAATGGAATTACCGGAAATGGAAATTCATTATTTGTAGCGGATATGGAAAACCATGTAATTCGCAGGATTACTGATTGTGGCGGGTGGAGTGCCAGCATTTCAACTAACGGATACCTGCTTACAGCCAATAATGGGAAGTCATACAAATGGTTTAAAGATGGCAATGAAATTTCAGGAGCATCGAGCCAATCCTATACTGTAAGCTCAACAGGAAATTATAAAGTGGTAGTTGAAAACAACGATGGTTGTTTGGCTACATCAACTGAAACATACATCAATTACGTTTCAATTAATGAAATCACTTTCTTAAAACATCTGGAATATTATCCAAATCCAGCTGATGACAAATTACATCTGAAAATTGAATTAAATTCAAGAATACAAGTTAGCATCTCCATTCAAGACATTACAGGAAAAGAAATTGAGCGACTTGAATCGGGTAAAATTCAAAATCTAAATAAAGTTATTGATTTATCAAACTTAAAAACCGGACTTTATTTCCTAACTATTGATTCTGAAGAAGGTCGTATTTCCAAAAAAATTATGAAGAAATAGAGCTATTGTCTATTATGTACTTATGAGAAACCGTTTCATCAATTGAAACGGTTTTTTTTATTATTCAATTGACAAACACAATCAAATTGCATTCGGTAATTTTGAAGTATAATTTGAATAAAGAAATTAAAATGACTGATAAAAAAGAACCAAATTATAAGGCAATGTGGATGTTGGGTCTGGTGATGATTCCTTTGGGTGTCATTTTATTGTATTTGGGTCCAAAAAAAGCACCATTAGGTATTATACTTATTGGTCTTTCATGCTTTTACATTATAACAGCTATTCGAAAGAAAAAAAAGAAAGATACTGACCAAAAAGAATAGCTTGAAAACACCATAAAATATCGAATAATAAGATATGTCGTACAAATGTCGTATCTATTTTTCATCTATCATACTTTGCTGTTTTACATTTGAATCCTAATCAATTAACATGCATTCGCAACTCATTGGAAAAAAAATAGCTGAATTAAGAAAAGTAAAAAGCTTAACTCAAAATGAATTAGCATTAGCTTCAAAACTTAATATCAGATCTATTCAGCGTCTCGAAAGAGGAGATGTAGTTGCACGTGCTTACACGCTTAAAGCAATTGCTAAAGCACTTGATGTCGACATCAATGAATTTATAGATATGGATACACCTATTCAAAAGGATTACAGCAAATTTTGGATTGCAGCTTTGCATGTGAGTAGCATCATGCCCATTGTACTTATTGGCTTATTAATTTGGCTATTTAAGCGAGATGAGATTCCTGATTTTGATAAACATGCCAAAGCTGTTTTAAACTTTCAAATAAGTTTTTGCATCTATTTATTTGCAGCCTCAATGCTCATATTTGTCGTAATTGGATTTTTAGTTCTCCCTATTATGGGCGTTTTTATAACGGCCATTTCCATTATAAATGCCATCAAAGCCACAATGGATCAGGATTATAAATACCCATTTTGCATAGAATTTATCAAGTAGTTTGAATCCGATCTTTTTTATACCCACTTATTTTTGTATCAGGGCTTCTATACCGTCTCCAGAATTTGAAATATGTGAGTGAAGTATAGCGAAAGAAGATGTCAACAACCTTTATTTTTAATAGGAAATGTGTACAGAAATAAGCAATAAAAATAACCAATAGAAAAGTGATTCCCTGAATTAGGAAATCAAGAATAGTCGTCCAGATATTTTTTTGAGAGAGAACATCCGAGATTTTGTTAATTTCTGAGAAAACAAATGACTCAATAATGCCTGAAATGGCAATCCACAAGGGGATAGAATATCCATGAGAAGTTTGAATGGCACGCTCAGGACAAATATTCATACAGCGCATACAACTCTCACATTTATAAGACCAAAAGGGATGATTTCGCTTATATGAAATGGCTTGAACAGGACATAAATCAATGCACAAATTACACTGATTACATTCTTTGGTAGAATAAAATGTTTTTGCCAATCCATAACGACCAATAAAGTAATACAACACACTGATTGGAGCCACAGCTAAATCGAAAGGCAAGGACCAGAAAGCCTGATATCTTCTTTTACCTGTCAATAATCGATTTGACATCCTGCCGACAATTCCTCTACAACGCTCAAAAATTGATGCAACTACTTTAGCCTTAATTCCAGGATGAATAGATATCCAATTTGAAGGCAGGTCAAGTGGCTGCATATATCTTATTTTGTAACCTTTAAGTAATAGAATTAGCGCTGGTAAAATTTGAGCAAGACCACTTAAACCAGGAAGAAATAGCTTACTAAGCTTCATACCTGCTCGAGTGTTTAATAAAAAAACATGCGTTTTGTTAGTACATTTAGGGAATTTCAGGATGAAGTTTAGCATATAGGGAGCCAGACTAAAACCATGGGTTGGAAAACAAAATCCAAGCAATGTGTTAGCAGCAATTGGCTTAATCGAAGAGATGTTCCTATCAATTGAATACACCTGAGACTTAATTCCTGAATTTCCAAAATCCTCTGCAATCCACTTTGCAGCTTGCATAGCATTTCCTGTACCCGACAAATAATAGATAAGTAAATTTGAATAGGCAGTCAAACGAATACGTTTTAATGTATACTATAAATTATCTTCAAGCTTAATAAAATAAACATTGTAGTCATTACATCCTACAACCACAGTTTTATCAGGAAGTACAAGTGGTGATGAAAATATTTTCCCATTGAGTTTAACTTTCTCAACTATATTTCCATGCAGGTCGATGAAATAAAGATGTTTATCGTAAGATCCACAAACAATAATTTCATCGTTATATTTGGCAGGAGATGAAAAGACCAAACCATTTGTTTCAACTTTATTCATCAGCTTGCCATCTGTGGAAATAAAATAGATGTGTTTATCGAAAGAACTTACAACGATGGTTGTATCATTTAATAATAAAGGGTTAGCATGTATTCTGCCATCACATTTAAATGTATTTCTTAAGCTTCCATCCGGATTTAAGAAATAGAGTTTTTTATCATAAGAGCCCACAACGATAGTACCATCAGGTAATTCCAAGGGGGCTGAATGCATGATCCATGAACCCGTTTTATATTTGGCTTTTATCGTCCCATCACGGTTCAGGAAATACACATATTTGTCGTTTGAGCCAATAACTATGGTTCCATCCCTCATTTGTGTAGGGCTGGCGTGTGTTAACTTTTCTAATTTTATTTCATGAACAATTGTGTCAAAATTATTAATGAATTTGATTACTTTTCCAACAGCATACATGAATGTGTCCTTGGCTACATCAACTGTAGTTGTAAAAATCCCACTTTCTTCAGAACGTTTTTGGTGAAGAGACAAATCAGGTTTGAAAACATAAAAGTGGTTATCGTAGGAACCACATGTAATAAAACCTTTCCCTATTATTGACGGACTTGCATGAATTTTTCCTTCGGTTTTATACTTAGCTTTCAGTTTACCTTTGGCTGATAGGAAATAAATGCATTTATCATTTGAACCAATTACAATGATAGTATCTTGTGTCGCAATCGGTGAAGAATATACTTTTCCTTCCGTTTGAAATACATATTTAATGATAGCTTGATAAGAGTCCTTTTTAATAGCTTGTTTTTGAGCTAGCAAGAATAAACCCCATAAAGTGAAGGCAAATATGAATGTTATTTTTTTCAAACTTTCGGTATCAAACATGTTAAAATTGAACACCAAAACTAGATAAAATAATGATTAGTCTGGTGTTCAAAGATGTGCTTAATGAATAATTTGAAAAAGTAAGGATTTTACTATTTTTCCATCCTCCACAATTTTATAAACATACAATCCATCCTGCATATCGGATGTGTTCAGTTTCAATTCTTTAGTTCCTTTTGCATAGGATAATTTTTGAATGATTTTTCCTCCTAAATCATAAATCTCAACTTGTCCTTTCTTTTGACCATGAATTGGAATCATGGTATACTGATTGGCCGGATTTGGATAATTAGCTGAAATTGCTAACATCTTACTATCGAATTCTTCATTTGATAATAAACCACTAAACCAATCATAGGTCAGTTTCATGATTTCTTTTTGAACGGCTACATCAGCAATCATTTCAAGACTAACACCCATAAACAATGTTTTATAATCTTCAACCCGACTTCTTACCACAGCCGTTTTAGATGTATTTCCATTGTAATAAAATACGGATTGTCCTTGACTACCAACTGAAAGTTGATCAGGATAGAAATAGGGCTGTCCGTTGTCTGGATTAACGCCATATTTATTTTCAATGGCTGATGAGTTCACCGCTTTAAAAATACCATCATCACCATTTGCAGTTAATTGAGAATGCGATTGATCTCCATCAATAACATAACCTGCATGCAAATAATTAGTGACAAAACTTGAAGTTGTTGCTGTTCCATAACCACCTGCATCAAAATTATCCCAGGCAATATCTTGCCCACTTACGAATAGATTTCCTCCTCTATCAAGGAATAATGCAAAGAAATTACACAAGTCATCATTCATCGATGGAAATGACCAGCCAACATTGTAATAAATATTCAGCACTTCGTTTAATACATCGGCACTGCTAATCAATTTTATTACTTCCGACTCAGCTGATGCAAATGATGAATTCCCAGCATAAGTTAAACCATCCTTGATTACATTGTCGAAGTCTTTTGCTCGTACTTCATCTCCATTTCCCCAAGCAGCTGAATTGTTAAGAACCAAATCAGTAACTCCAGAAATCACATACACTTTTTGAATCCTTTCTTCAATTAATGGATTTGCCATTGATTTCATGCTTAATGTAAAAGTTGAAATTGCAGCGGCTACATCAGGTGTAACATTGATAGTAATGGTTTTTGCTTGAGCATCAGTCAGAGATATTATTGTCGAATCAGAATAATCTGTTCCATCAATTGTAAAAGATGATATCCAACCATGAGGCGCATCATTTGTCAAAACAAATTTAAAATCTGATGTGCCTGTTAAAGCACTATATGCATCTAAATCAAAGCTTGTCTTTGCTCCCTCAGTTCCCTTTACAAAAGCAACTCCGGCTTGTTCCAGATCACCAATAAATAAGGCAGTTGTGCCATCTACTGATCCGCCATCTGCTGGAGCAGTAAAACCGGTATAAACCTCCTGCTTGCTTTCTGAAATATAAACCATCACATCGCAATTAGAAGCGACCCATTCTGCAGGAACTACATAATTAAACGTATTGGTATACAAGGATCCCTTGCTGGTTTGTGTAATTTTTGCACCCCACTGACCAGTAATTAAATGCCTCAATATGTGTTTGTGGTCATAATCAGTATGTGTTCCATTGGCATAATCGGACTGATAACCAATAACATGATTTTCCAATAGTGCAATATTGATATAATTACTGCTTTCTGGGCTATTCATGCTATAGTATGCTTCAACTACTATAGTTAATTGCCTTGATGCTGAATCAAAAGTTGAGTTGAATCCAATATTTACAGGCGAAGGCTTTGCAAGTATTTCTGGAGCAACAGCAGCCCATGCTGAACGGCTTAATGCTGTTTTAGTGGCGTCTACTGCAGGGAAAATATGTCGATTAACCGTTCCAGAAGGATAACCACTTACCCCTGCCAGAGCAACCAAACTATCCCCAAAGATGGTTCTGAACTCAGGTTCTCCAGCAGCAGGAACTGCAAAAGCACCGGCATGTATATTTAACAATTCAATTCGTCCCGGATTGTTGGTCTTTAACTCTTCTGCTCTGGCGTGTCCATCAGGACAATATCCGCAATGAATACCTGTGTATTCTTCAAGAACAACATTTCTCATTTGTACATCTGTAGTAACAATGGTTTGTGAAAACCCAATGAAACTTATAAAACAAGCAAATAATACAGTAATGCTACGCTTTTTCATAAAATAGATTTTAATTGTGTTTTGGTTAGTTTTTATGACTCACAATTTAGTAAAATAATTGAACTAATTATCAGTTCTGATTTCATATAACATCATTCTTGTGAGATTAAAAGAACTTATATCTTTGTAGCAATATGAATTATTTAAATTACTACATATGAATCCTCAATTTAAGTTGCTGTTCATAGTTTTTGCATTTATTCCGCAATTCAACTTTGCGCAAACAAACATTCAAGTCAGCAATCAGCTTGTTGAAAACATTTTAACAGGCAACTACAACAGAGGGGATTATCAGCCTACTCTATTCATTAAAAATCAAGACTCGCTGATTAATGGACTTATTAATGAGATTTCAAACGATTCATTATTCAGTTATCTGCGAAAATTGGAATCTTTTTACAATAGAAATACGGCCTCAGATACACATTCAAACAATACAGGAATAGGAGCTTGTAGAAGATGGATTTATGCTAAATTTCAACAATTCAGTGAACAAAATGAAAACAGACTGATCACTTCCTATCTTGACTTTAACAAATCGGTTTGTGGTATGGGGAGTCATAAAAATGTTATGGCAGTACTACCCGGACTTGATCCAACAAGTGATGAGATTTTGATAGTAGAAGGGCATTTTGATACCCGTTGTGAAGGTGGTTGCGATACTACTTGTTATACACCAGGCATGGATGATAATGGATCGGGAACCGTTTTGGTTATGGAACTTGCTCGTGTCATGAGTAAGTATGCTTTCAATAAAACCATTGTTTTTACGACAACAACTGGTGAAGATCAGGGCTTACATGGTGCTACTGCATTTGCTCAATATTGTGCCGACAAGGCTTTGCTGGTTAAAGCTGTTTTTAACAATGATGTTGTTGGAGGAATTTATTGTGGATATACATCTTCGCTACCTTCATGCCCTTATGCAGGACATACCGACAGCACTCATGTTCGTATTTTCTCCTATTCTCAAATAAACGATTCATTTCGAAATTCATCACACAAACAGTTGGCTCGATATATTAAAATGAATCAGGAAGAAAAAATAAATCCCAAGCTTTTGTACCCCTTAATTATTAATTTAATGATTATGGAAGATCGTACAGGAAGAGGTGGTGATCATATTCCTTTTCGAAAAAAAGGTTATGCTGCTATACGTTATTGTGCTGCCAATGAGCATGGAAATGGGAAAGGTATTTTGCCTGACAGGACTCATACATCTACTGATATAATTGGAGTTGATACAACCCAACCACCAGATGGAAGTATTGATAGTTTTTTTGTTAACCTGAATTACTTGAGAAGAAATGCACTATCGAATGGCATAAATGTAGGTTTAATTGCAAACTCTCCTCTTGTGCCAAATCCTGAATTCATACCTGTATGGACAGGTATTGATATTTTAATGAAAGATAAGGATAGCTTGTTTAAAAACTACCGTGTTGGAATTCGATCAAAAGGATCAGGCACTTTATATTTTGATACGGTCATGTCTTTTACTGGAAATTCAAAAATTCATATTAATAAACTGGATGCTGGCAAAACATATTTTTTTAGTGTTGCAAATGTTGAAAATGGAATATCAAGTTTGTTTTCCGAAGAATTTTCATTCGAATACAAAGTGTCGCTAAAAGAGTATCATGAACAGACCTTTTCATTGTTACAAAATAGTCCAAATCCATTCTTCAAAACAAGCAAAATTAAAATCATTGCAGAACCAAAAATTGAAAATAAAAACGCCTCTATTGTCATTCGAGATATAACTGGGAAAATTGTATTTACTGAAAGGATTCAATTACATGGCGGAATCAATACGTATATTTTCACTAATAATGGAGAATTTAAAGGTCTGTATACCTACTCTGTGGTGATAGGAAATCAAATTAGTCAAACACTCAAAATGATTGTATTATAATGAAATACTACTCAATAATAAGCTTTCTTCTGATTCTATCTCATTGTGTTTATGGCCAATACTCTCCGAATTCAAGCAATTCCAAGGAAGTGAAAAACTTTCATCAAACAACAACCTTGGTTGTACTGCAAAACCATACCGAATTTGATTCAGCATTCGTAAAAGCGATCAAAGAACAATGGACTACAACACCCTATAAATTCATCAGTAAAAACGAAATCCAGCAATACATTTCCAATGATTCTTTTTCTTTCCTCTTAGCACATAATTTTGAATTTACCCGTAATAATGATATTTCTGTAAATATTGAAACGCGACATTATTTATGCCTGATTAATGGAGGTCGAAATAAACTTTCGAGATACCAATTCAGCGATTTAGTTGCGTTCTCTCCATTCGACTTTTATGGTTTGGAACAAGACAGAATGCAGGCTGCTTATCGATTAAAGTTAATGGTTAGTTCTATCCAAAAATCTTTACATGCTCTGCGTATTAATGGGATAAGAGGAAATGAACTAAGTATTAATCAACACTTGTCAGAATACTATAACAGAAAAGTCAACATCATTAAAACAAAAACATTACTGATTGATCCGGATATGTTGTCCCCTAAACTTAGTGAAGAGAAAATTAAGGGTGTTTATCCATTCCCTTTTATCATTTCAAATAAAAATTGGATTAAAACAGCCATTAGTTCAAATGAATCAGATTATTGCTATTTGGTTAACACAAATTCCTATGATAAAAGCATTCAAATTATTGACCTGCAGCATACTCGCTTATGCTATTCGTATTATGCGCTAAGTGGGATGGGCAAATTAACAAAACGGGATTTTAAGCGTATCACAAAAACATATATCAAAGCAACTAAATGAACATCTGTCTTTTTGCCTCATCTAGTAAACATATCGATCAAAAGTATTTTGACACCGCTGCTGAATTAGGAAATTTAATTGGTCAATCAGGACATACATTAATTCATGGAGGAGGAAAAGAAGGTTTGATGGGAAAAGTGGCTGACCATGTCCAGTTAAATAAAGGGAAGGTAATTGGAGTTATACCTGAAAAACTGAATCAAAAAGGTATTGTCAGAGAAAATGATGAGGAAACTATTGTGACCAAAACAATGGCTGAGCGAAAAGCGATTATGTTTGAAATGGCTGATTTATTTATCGCCTTGCCGGGAGGCTTTGGAACGTTGGAAGAATTGTTGGAAATTATTACACTCAACCAGCTTGCTTATTTAAAGAAAAAAGTAATCATCTTCAATACTCATGGTTATTATGATCTTCTTATTCAATTTTTCGAGCAAATAGTTAATTTTAAATTTTCGGATTCCTCAAGTCATGAACTATTCACAATTGCAAATAGTCTTGATGAATTATCGATTGTTTAGTGATCCATTAATAAATAGGTTACTTTTAATAAAGTTAGGATACTAATACATCCTAATACAATCAATGCTCAGATGATGAAAAAACCATTAGCTATTGTTTTCTTTGTTCTTATACTTTCAAACAGCTTGTTTAGTAATAATAATATTTTAGCCGGTGCAATTAGCTGGACTTGCATTGGACAAGATAGTTTTATAATAAAAATGGAACTTTATCGAGACTGTACTGCTGCAGAATTTACGGATGCTGAGATCTTAGTTTATAATCATCAAACAAATAAATTGCTTAAAACAATTGTCATTAAAAAGCGATCAGTCTATGATATTACACCCAGTTGCAGGAAATTCAATGCCTTTGCATGTACAAAATGTCAATCATCAGATTGTGAATATCCTTTAGGTTTTGAACTGTATACCTATACAACTCTTCTAGTAACATCTGAATATAGCAGTACATGCAAAATCCGGCTAGTCTACGAAAACTGTTGCCGAAGTAGTTTATTTAAAAATATAATCCCAAATCAGTCCTTTCATATTCATTCTATACTCAATAGGTGTGTTTATCCATTTGATAATTCTCCAAAAATTTCATCACGAGAAATTTCAATGAAATATAATAATCTAAATTCATCTTTAAATCAGGGTTATTTTGATATAGATGTATCGGCAACAGGAGGGCTATTAGATTCAGTTCTTTTCACCATTGTACCTCCCAAAACAATGGATGGTGATGTATCATTTCTAACCAATTATAATTTTTATCGATTCATTGATTTTATCGGTTTTCCTGATCATGCTCTTGATCCTCCAAAAGGGTTGAAAGTTAACTACGAAACAGGAAACATAACATTTACACCCACTAATACTGGTTTATATGCATATGCCATTAAAATTGGAGAATACCGAAATGGAAATTTAATTGGAGAAATGCATGTAGAAAAGGCAGTTTACATTATTCCTGACACCTTTAGTCACAGCCCCAAAATAATAACAGACTCGTATTACTATGAAGTGAATCCTGACTCGACCTTGACAATTGAAGTGAACTCATGGCATCCTGATCCGCAGGACACCCTTATTTTTAAGTACTATGGAGATATTGAAGGAGCCATATGGACAGATAATTATAGACAAACGAATCATCCAAGTGGTATTTTTAGCTGGCAACCAGATCAGTCAATGCTTAGCGATATTCCCTATTCTTTTAGTGTATCCTTACGAACACCCTGTTATGTACAAGGAAGTGTAACAAGAGCGTTTCAGATTAAAGTATTAGAGCCAAGTAGCAATATTCAGGAAAAAGCAAAAAAAGTACATATCCAAATAGTCAATTCTACTAATGGATTACTGGATATACGCATATCTAAAACACCAAGCCTACTGATGCTTTATACAATTGATGGAAAAGTTAAATTCCAACGCCATGCAACTGAACTGAGATCAGAAATTATCCAAATAAATACGACTTCATTCTCAAAAGGAATTTATACAGTATTAGTTCAAATTGATGAAGATTTTTATATTAAAAAAGTGCTTATTCAATAACGCACATTTCTGGAAGTCTTAAATTAAACTTTCCTCTTACGAAATAGCAAACATTCATTATCTTTGACTATATACTTTGATTTTGGAACCCATACTATACATAGGAATCACACAATCTATTTTTGCCGGAATCTTAATTGCGTCAAAGCGACCGCAAAATATGTCGGACAAAATTCTGGCTGCCTGGCTGTTTCTGATTGGCATTGCCATGTTGATTACCTTGATCAATATCAGTATTTATGAACTGACTGCTTTTGTGGTTTTTCCGTTCATTTATGGTCCTTTACTTTACCTATACACAAAGTCGCTGATTGAAGAAAAGTTTATCTTTAAACTTGTTTACTATTTACACTTCATTCCATTTTTCATTTTGCTCGGACTTTCTATCGGATTCCGAGAAAAACCGGTGATGAACCTGAATGAATTTTTTGTTGATGACACCTACATTTCGCTACGAATGATTTATTCGATTAGTTTTTTTATTTCCATCTTAACCTATAGTATCCTCACCTTTGTTAAAATAGATAAGCATCAAAAAGAAGTCAGAAATTTGTTTTCCTATATCTCACAAAAAGTAACACTAAACTGGCTCAAGATAGTTTCCATTAGCTTTTTTGTTGGATATTTAGTCATGTTTATTGCTGGAGGAATTAAAATACTTATTTATTCCCCCACTCCTGATCCCACAATTTTCTCGTTTATCGGTTTAACTTTTTTTGCTTTCGCCTTTAGTTTTTATGGAATTAAGCAGCACCGTATTTATGCCGTTTTGAATCAAAATTCTGACCCTGTAACAAAGAATGCTGAGGAAAAAAACATGCAGGAAATAAAATATCAAAAATCAGGATTGAAAAGTAGTGAGGGGGAAAAACAGTTGAAACTTTTACTTCAGCTAATGCAGGATGAAAAGCTCTATTTAAATCCAAAACTTTGTATACAAGATATTGCAGAAAAACTTCTAATTCCACGACATCATCTTACACAAATAATCAATGAGCAATTGAAGAAGAACTTCTATACGTTTATTAACGAATACCGCATTGCCGAAGCGAAAGAACGCTTGCTTTCTGTCCAATATAGACACTACACCTTATTGGCTATTGCATACGATTCAGGCTTTAATTCAAAATCATCTTTCAATACACTTTTTAAAAATGCAACAGGATTTACACCAACAGCTTTTCGGCTAAAGTTTTCAGAAAAATCATCTTAGCCAAACTCGACCAAACCGCCAAGTCTGAACAACTAAAACACCCATGCCCCTAAGCTTGGGCGCTACTCAGCTTCCTGCATACTAGATTTGATCCCAAATCATTTCTTTTATTATGAATATCCAACAGTTTACATCCAAAATTATTGACTATAGAAAGGCAGTAATTACATCAATAATTGTTATTACTGTATTTTTCCTATTCTTTATTCCCCGAATAAAAGTAAATCCCGATGTTTTCTCTAACCTCCCCAAGGAAGACAAAACGGCTCAGCTATTCAATACGGTTGGAGAAGAGTTTGGAGGCAATTACATCTGCATCATTGGGCTTGAAAGCAAAGATGTTTTTACCCATGCAGTTTTGAAAGAAATTAAGCAAATCACCGATTCCTCCATGAATGTTTCCGGAATTGCAAGCGTTAGTAGCTTAACCAATATTATTGACATTAAAGGAAGTGATTGGGGCATGGATGTGGGCAATCTTGTTGATCCCTACAATTTACCAAAAACCAAATCCGAGCTACAAAAACTCAAAAAATATGTGCTCTCAAAAAACCTTTATAAAGGGGGATTGGTTTCGGAAGATGCCAGTATGACCATAATCATGGCTCGCATTGAGGAGGGAGTTGATAAAATTAAAGTGGCCAATACCTTAAAGGAAAAAATCAAATCATTAAACATTGAAAGTAAACTTTACTTTGGAGGACAGGCATTTGTTACCACTGAGTTTGGCCATATTATCAGTCGAGATTTACTTTTCATCGGTCCACTTAGTTTCCTATTTATTTTGTTGGTTTTGTTCATTGGTTTTCGCAGATTTAAAGCAGTTATCTTCCCCATATTAACTATTCTTATATCGTGCATCTGGACTTTTGGATTGATGGGCATGCTTGGAATTGAGATATCTATTATTACCAGTGTTATTCCCATACTTCTCATTGCGATAGGAAGCGCATATACTTTACACGTCATAAACCGCATCTATAAAAATGGTGGTAATTTCAATCAAACTGATCTGAAGAAAGCCCTTGCCTATATCATTGTTCCTGTTTTCTTTGCATCTATTACAACCATTTTCGGATTTTTATCTTTTGTATTCGGATCATACCTCGACATGATTTCCAAGTTCGGATTATTCACTTCCTTAGGTATAGCTTTTTCACTAATACTATCTGTTACATTTATCCCAGCTTTATTTGCAGTTTTTCCTGACAAAAAGGCCAAGGGTTCAGAAACCGATATAGAATCTAAAACAACTACTAATAAGTTTCTTACATCAATTAGCCAAGTGGTTATCAATCATCCAAAAAGAGTTCTTGCTATCTGGTGTACTGTCATCTTACTTTTTACATCAGGCATTTTTATGATTGACCGTAGTGTGGATATTCTTGATTATTTCAAAAAAAACAATCCCAATAGAATAACCGAAAAGATATTACAGGAAAAACTTGGTGGCACCTCCCCTGTTTATGTATCCATAAAAGGAGATATTCTGAAGCCCAATGTTCTAAACTCAATCAGGGAAACCCAGGACTATATGCTCAAATTCGATGGAATTGTTTCAACACAATCTATAGCCGACCTAATTATTGAAATGAGCGATGTGATGGGAGAAGGACGCATTATCCCTAAAGACGAACAAAAAATTGAAAACTTATGGTTTTTGTTGGAAGGACAGGATATTCTGGAAAGACTAATTAGTTATGATCAGAATGAAGCTATTATTCAGGCAACATTTGGTTCTAACGACATGGATGAAATGAGTGATTTTGTTACTAAAATGGATTCCTACTTTGAACAACATAAAACGCCTGACATACAATTTCAAATGACAGGGATGCCCTCCCTCATGTTACGATTTGATGAAAGTATTGTTAAAAGCCAGTTTCAAAGTTTGGCCATTGCTATTATTCTTGTACTAATAGCTATCTCCCTTTTGAGTCGTTCATTTGGCAAAGGATTACTGGCTATTACCCCTATACTTTCTACCCTTATTATTTTATATGGTTTTATGGGTTTGGTTCATATTCCTCTTGATTTAGCCACAGTATTAGTTGGCAGTATATCCATTGGTATTGGTATCGACTACTCCATACATATGATTTCTCATATCAATCATCAATTGAAAAACAATAACACTTTAAATGAAGCAATATATTCTGCTATCGGAATTAGTGGGAAGTCAATATTCATCAATGTTGTGGCAGTTAGTCTAGGCTTCTTAATATTACTGTTGTCGAGTCTTGTTCCCCTTCAAAGATTTGGAATATTGGTAGCAGTAACCATGCTTGCTTCCGGATTAGGAGCCATGACTCTATTGCCCGCCATACTTGTATTAAAAGAAAAACATAAACAAAATAGAAAATGAAAACGAAAAGATTAAAACTAATAACACTATGCATTGCATTCCTTGCTTTTGCATTTATCTTACATGCTCAAACAGCTGAAGACATTCTTAAAAAACATGATGCTGTAACCTTTGCCCCAAAAGATCAACAAACGGAACTAACTATTAGTGTGATTGATAAAAAAGGGAATACTAAAACACGAAAGGCAAGTATGCTCCAAAAAGGCAGAAATATGCGTTTAACACGATTTACTTATCCGGCCTCACAAGCAGGAATTGGTTTTTTATCATTACCAAATGACATTATGTATATTTACCTGCCTGCCTATGGCAAAGAAAGGCGAATAGCTTCTCATGTAAAAAATCAAACTTTTGCAGGAACTGACTTTTCTTATGACGATATGGAATCTGTTCCATTAAGTGATAAGTATAACGCTAAGTTAATTAAAACCACTGATACTTACTACTACCTTGAACTCATACCCATTAATCCAAAAAAATCAGAATACTCAAAAGCCATTCTTGTTATTAATAAATCAAATTATACAGGCAAACAAACAACTTATTATAACAAAGGTGGTGTGATGTTCAAACAGCTTAAAAGTGTAGTTGAGAAACAAGGGCAGTATTGGGTTGCAATTTCTGCTGAAATGAACAACCTGCTTAAGAATCATAAAACAACGATGAATATTACAAAAGCAGTTTTCGATTCAGGGCTTTCAGATGATGAATTTACGGTGAGAAAATTAGTGCAATAAGCATTTTCATTAGCACAATGCTGGGCTGAGCGGAGTCGAAGCCCAGCATAGGAAAAAGTAAAATACAAACATGAAAAAACTAATAACAAGCATCATCATAGTTCTTAGCATTTTGCAAGTATATGCACAAGATAATAAAACCACTATATCCGGTTCGTTTATGACTGATCAGCGGCTCAGGACAACAGATCAAACCCAATGGAGTTGGAATGAAAACCGTTTTGATTTCAATATCAAAAATAAGCTTGGAAATAATGCACGCTTTTATGGTAATATCTGGTTCCGAAGTTTTGGTTTTCCATTAATTTCAAGTACGGATCATTTATACAATAAGAATCTTGTTTCACCCTATTCTATTGATTTCAGAGAAGGTTATGTGGACTTATTTGATTTTCTTATAGCTAGATTGGATGTACGAATTGGAAGACAAAAATTCGATTGGGGCAAAGCAGATAAAATCAATCCAACTAATGTATTGAATCCACTGGATTTGGAAGATATGTGGGACTATGGACGTTACAATGGTTCTGATGCCATTAAACTAAACTACTATTGGAAAGACTTAAAATGGGAAGTGATTTGGATGCCTTTGTTCCGACCGGCCACATTACCTGCCGGAGATTGGTCTCAAATATTTCAACCGGAAATTGAATTACCAGCTGGTATGGCATTGAAAAATTACTCAGACAGCCTGTTTATGCCTGCTTTGAGTTTAAAAGAAAGCTCGAGCTATGGATTTAAATTTAGCGGAATGTTAAAGGGATTTGATTATTCAGCAAGTTATGCATATAGCTATGATCCTTTTCCTGTTGGACAACGAAATGTAATTAGTCTGGCTAGCTTGACGGAAATTAACATACTGGCCAAACTTGGATTTTTCAGACAACACACAGCCGGTTTAGATTTCTCCGGTCAATTAGGCAACATGGGCATTTGGGGAGAAGCAGCACTTCATAAACCTACAAGTCAAGTTATTATGACAACCGATCTTTCTGCATTTGGTATCCCTAATATGGATTCAATACTACTTGATAACAAAGCCTATATTAAATATGTGCTCGGATTGGATTATACTTTTTCAGATGCATCCTATATCAATTTTCAATATTTGCATGGATTTTTTCACGAAAGAGGAAATAGCGAATTGAATGATTATTTTTTCATAAATTACAGAAAGAAATTTTGGGCTGACAAACTGCAATTAGAACCAATTTCAGGAGCTTTTATTATTGGTGAATGGCAAGATATTTCAAATAACTATGCTTTTATTTACAATCCAACAATCACCTACTTTCCCAACGATAATACAGAAATTAGCCTAGGATATAGATGGATTAAGGGCAAAGGAGGAAATCTGTTTGCTCTGGTTGAAGATAAAGATGAAGTGTTTATGAAAGTGGTTTATCATTTTTAATTAAGGTTTAACCACTAAGGCACGAAGGCACCAAGAAATGATGAAATGAATTTACCTTAACCAGATAAACTGGAAAAGACAAATAATAAAAGATGAATAACAAATAAATTCCAATTTAAAAAAAAAATGAAAATATCAAACCTGATGCTAAACACAAACAAGTTACTTATAAAAAAACGACTATTTGTAGGCAATCCAGTTTAGAATTTTAGACATTGCAGTTTGGTAATTGTTTGATATTTGATCCTTGTTTTTTTGTTATTTTTTGCCAAATAAAACACGAATATTACTGATAAGATACTAATATGTCGACTTTAAAAACTGTTTTCATTCTTTCAATGATCTGGATTCTCTCATCTGCTTGGACACAAGAGATAAATAAGAATTCGATAACTGGTATTTGGCTCACTTCCAAAGGAGAATGCAAAATTCAAATTTATGAGCGAAATGCTACCTATTACGGAAAAGTTGTTTGGCTTGAAGAACCTAACGACAAATATGGTCAGCCATTAAAAGACTTGAAAAACCCTGATTCAAAATTAAGAGATCGTCCAACACTTGGAATTGAACTCTTAAAAGATTTTCAGTATGCTGGAAATGGAAGATGGAGTAATGGTCGCATTTACAATCCGGAAACCGGTAAAACCTATCATGCACAAATTCGAATGAGTAATTCCAATCAACTTGATTTGAAAGGATATATTGCAATTCCAGCCCTTGGGCTAACTACACATTGGAAAAGAATAAAATAAAGGCTTCTGTTTATTTAATATTGCTGAAATTAGATTAAGCAAGAAATGGAGCATTGCAGCCCGATCCTGATATTTCCAGTGGTTATTTTCGATGAAGGAAATTCCAATCCTGTCAGTTAACATGTAGATTACACTAGGCAAAACATGAATCTAAGAAATAAAATTGCTATGAGTATTGGAATACTATCTTTAAGTTGTTTGCTATTATTTTTAAGCTGTCAACCAAAACCTCCTTACGAAAAAGGCGAATTCAAAGAATCTGATTTAGTGGAATTGATTAAACTGGATCCGAGCTTTAAATTAGATATCAAATATGCAACTAAAAACAACTTTGCAGGACAAGTAGTTTATCCGGAAGCAAGAGCATTTTTACAAAAACCTGCAGCTGAAGCACTCATAAAAGTAAATAAAGAACTCCGTAATCTTGGGTATGGATTGGTTATTTATGATGGATACCGGCCATGGAGTGTCACTAAACTTTTTTGGGATATAACGCCAGAGGAAGACCGAAATTTTGTAGCCGACCCAAAAGATGGCTCCAAGCATAACAGGGGTTGTGCAGTTGATGTTGGTCTCTATAAACTATCTTCTGGTAGTATTGTTCCTATGACTGGAGAATATGATGAAATGACTGAGCGGTCTTATGCAGACTATGTTGGTGGAACTGCTAAACAAAGAAAAATGCGGGATTTATTAATACGCAAAATGAAAAACCATAATTTTGACGTTTATGAATTCGAATGGTGGCATTTTAACTATAAAGATTGGAAATCATATCGGATTCAGAATATTCAATTTTCTGAAATACAATAAGTAAAGCGCTAAATAGTTATACTAATAACATTAATAATAAATTATGAAACAATTCCTACTCATTTCAATTTTTGCACTATTCACTTTATTTGCCTGTAACCCCGATCGGATTTACGAATCTCATCATAAGGATTTCAAGGATTACCGTTGGCAAAAGAGTAAAGTATTAAAATTCAAACCCGAGATTTCAGATACCATTTCTGAACATAAAATTTTCCTGGCACTGAGACATGTTTATGGTTTTCAATTTGAATTCATGCGGGTAAATGTACACATGACATCTCCTTCTGGAAAAATTACAGATAATAAGTATACCCTACAGCTTAGCGGTCCTAATAAAGAGTATTTGAGCGATTGTGCTGAAGATATTTGTGATTTGGAAGTACTGATTGAAGAAAACTATAAATTTAATGAATTAGGAACTTATGTTTTTCAGATCGAAAATGATATGCCATTGGATTATCTTCCCAATGTGATGGAGTTTGGTTTAATAATAGAAAGAAATACTCTGGAATAATTGAACTTTCTATTTCATATCTGCAAAAAATTAGATTAATGAACTCTTTCTGATCATATTGCAATTATATTTTAATTTGTTAAATTTACACTTCTAATTCATTAAACTTTTCTTTCATGAATAAATTACATCTGTTTTCTCATTTTCAGGATTCATCAGACATAAAGCTAAAAAAAACAGGGTTCCTAGTTTTACTTGTCACTTTGTTTTTTCAATATTCAATAGCGCAAACTAATGGCCCTGAAATTATATCTTCCTCTGGAAATCATTTTTCAAATGCCACAGCAACTATATCATGGACCATTGGAGAAACAATTATTGAAACAGAATCCAATGCAAGTGTTGTCCTAACACAAGGTTTTCATCAACCAAATTATTCCATCGTGTCAATTAGCGAATTGAATAATTTTACATTCGATTTTGATGTTTACCCAAATCCTGCATCCGATTTTGTTAAGATTAGAGCCAATTCACTAAATCCACAAAAGAGGGAAATAAGGATATTTGATTTACAAGGTAATTTGATTATTCTGGAGGATTTTTCAGCAAATGAAATTACCATCAATTTAAAAAATTTAGCAGCTAGTACTTATTTAATAACTATCCATTCCCAAAACCAGGAATTACTTAGCAGCTATCAACTAATAAAACACAATTAAATGAAAAAGACTATACTATCGATTATTGCCATTTGCACTTTGTTTAGTGTTGCTTATTCACAAAGTCCCGAAGCGTTCAACTATCAGGCTATTGTTAGAGATGCCAGCGGGATAGTTGTTAAAAATCAGAGTGTTTCCGTGAAAATATCACTATTAAAAGGATCTGCTACTGGATTTGCTGTTTATTCGGAATTGCATCAGCCAACAGCAAACGGCTTTGGCTTAATTAATTTACAAATTGGTAAAGGAACTGTTACAGCAGGAGATTTTAAAACAATTGATTGGAGTAGTGACACCTATTTTACGAAAATAGAAATTGACATTGCCGGAGGAACAAATTTCGTTCTCATGGGAAGTAGTCAATTGTTGTCGGTACCCTTTGCCCTGTATGCTAAAAGTGCAGGAAATTCTACTGGAGGCGATACAAGTTCTACCAATGAATTGCAAACTATTTCCAAAACAGGAAATAATATTGAACTCTCAAATGGAGGAGGTAGCGTTACCGATGAAGTTGAAGATGCTGATGCTGATAAAACAAATGAATTGCAAACCTTGGCCATAACAAATCATGAGTTGACAATCAGCGATGGGAACACCATTACTTTACCGGATGAAATTGATGATGCAGATGCAGATTCAACTAACGAATTGCAAATTCTTCAGTTAAATGGAGATAGTTTAGGAATTAGTGATGGAAATCAGGTAAAAATTGATACAGACGATCAGAATGAATTGCAACTTTTAAGTATTTCTACCGACACATTATTTCTAAGTAAGGGGAATTATGTTGTTTTGCCTTCTCAATCATCGGGCACAGCATTGCCATCAGGAGCTTGCATCATGACTCAAGATTTCACTCCACCGGCAGGTTACACTTATGCAGGCACACATTTGGATGGGATACCAACTTGGGATACAAAAGCTAATATGACCACAGCCAGACGGTTTTGCGCTGTTGCAACTGTAAACAATAAAATATATGTAATTGGTGGCAGAAATAGTTCTGGCGATCTGTCAGTCAACGAAATGTATGATCCCGTGACAAACACATGGACTACGAAAGCCTCTATGAACACAAAAAGACAAGGTGTAAAAGCAGCAGTAATCAATAATAAGATTTATGTGATTGGCGGAAACAATACCTCAAAACTAAGTGTGAATGAATCATATGATCCAACTTCTAATAATTGGACGACCAATGCAGCTATGCCAACAGCTCGAACACTTTATGGTTGTGCGGTAGTCGATAATAAAATATATATTATCAGTGGTCAATCAAATACAGGTTCTACATTAACAAAGAATGAGATGTATAATCCGTTTACCAATTCTTGGTCAACAAAAGCATCCATTCCAACCGGAAGATATACAGTAATTTGTGTAGCTCATGATGGTAATATTTATGCAATTGGAGGAAAAACTGGATCATACAATTCTGATAAAAATGAAATGTATGATCCCACGACCAACACATGGGTATCCAAAAAAGAAATGCCATCGAGCCGAATGAACCATGAATGTGTAGTACTGGAGGATAAAATTTATGCAATTGGGGGCATTAATGATAATGGATCTGTTGTTTATGACATCAACGAAGTTTATGATCCCAAAATCAATAGCTGGGGCGCAAGTACTGAGATGCCCGGAGGTTTACAAATGTTTGGAGCTACACTTTGCAATAATAAAATTTACGCAATTGGGGGAGGTACTACATCACCAAGTTATTTAACAACCGTTTATGAAATGAATCCAAATTTCTTTTATATTCACCGTAAGAATTAAATGGAAAAATTATTTCTGGAGACCTCCTGTTTAGGGAGGTCTTTTTATTTTAGCCGAATGAAAAATATAGTAAGCATTGCATTATTAGCTTTCCTATTCCTTTCGTGTAATTCAAACAATAAGAAAGAGAATGAAAAAGAATTAACTGATTCAAAAATAATCCTGAAAATTGAGGATCTATCAATTTCTGAACGTGACATTGATTATAAAGTAGCAATTGAAAAAGTCTATGGAAACAATTCAATTAATAGACTACAAGCATGTGTTATGTTGACCAATGAAATGATTGAATATGCACTTTTAAGAAAACAAAATTTAGACATTTTAGCTTATGAATTACAAGAATTAAAAAACCACACATTCGCTAGCTCAAAAGCTCCTGAATTGTTAACTCAAATTCAAAACATTTTTGAAGAGGATACAAACTCATTGAATCAGCTTTTCTTTCGGCCTATTGTTGTTACACAAAAGTTAAATCAGTATTTTTATTTAAAAAAAGAATTCCATGTACTGCCTATAGGAGCTATTCAAAAAGCTTTTCAACAGGCACAAACCGGAAGCTCATATGAGCTGATAGCCTCAGACTCTTTGCTGCAATATGTTGTAGATACAATAACGGCTGAACAGGGTATTTTTCAAATTGCCAACTCACTTGAATTAAATCAGATCTACCCTGAAATTATAGAAAGTGATTATAGTTTTTCAATACTTAAAGTAATCAACAAACATGCTGAAAAAATAACAATTGAGACTGTAAGTGTTGCAAAAAATGATTTGCAAAAATGGATGCAGACTGAAATAAATAATTTGAATATGCCAATTTATGATGAAATGCTATTTAAAGATTTAAAAATCCAATATCCTAATTTAAACTGGGTAAAGAATTTAATAAACAATTAGCTGAATTTGAGATTTTCGAATAAGAATGACCTATATAAAACATGTAAATTGTACCTGAATTAATATGACAAACTTTATAACTACTTAAATCCTCATATGAAAAAGACACTAAAACTATTTATATTTTCACTGATAATTATAAGCTCATTTTCAAATTTTCTTTTTGGTCAAGTTGAAAAAGAAACTATACCACGTATTGATTTAAATCTGGGAATTGGCGTATTTTTTCCTCAAAGCAACTATTTTCAATCATATTATCAAACAAAGTCAACTTTCAATTGGAACATAGGCACCACTTTTGGAGATATGAATGGAGGCGCTTTTCCTTGGCTAAAGTTTTCGCATACACAAGCCAAAGTGGATACACTTTTTCAAGCATTCACACCAAACGACAGCTTATTAATTTTAAGAAAAAAGCAGTTGGCATTTGGAATTGAAATCCCTTTAAAGATTACAGATAATAATTTCATTATCATACAAAGTGGCTTGTCTTATAATCTTGTAAACGAAAGTTTTGAAAAGATGCAGGCTGACAATTTTGGACTCATTTTATCGCTTGGATACAGAAAGAGATTTTCTGAAACTTTTGCTTTTTCCATCAACCTAACATATGATTATTACCAGAAACACGCATTTCAATTTAAGGATTTGAGTGGATATTTAATCACTACAGGAATTAGTTTGAATTTAGCTGCAGATTGATGTCTTTAAAATCAGGCTACCTTTCGATACCTCCAAACAGCTAAACTTAAAACCACCACAGCATAAATAGACAAAGAGATCATTTCCTTCAATACATCAAAGAATCCCGAACCTTTCAGCATAATCATACGGATAGCCTTCATGAAATAGGAAAATGGATTGATGATGTTGATTTTCTGTGCCCAATGTGGCATACTCTCAACGGGTGTAAATATTCCTGACATAAGGATGAATACAATCAGGAAGAAGAAAGCAATAAACATTACTTGCTGCTGACTATTGGCTAAAGTTGAAATCAATAAGCCAACTCCCAGTGCAACCAATATATAGATAGAGGCAAATAAGAAAAGCAATGCGATACTTCCCACAAAAGGTATCTGATAAAGTAACTTTCCAATGACCAATCCAAAAGCCAATTCGAAAAGAGCGATAAACCAGAAAGGCAACAGCTTGCCAATAATAAAATGATGTTTACGAATGGGTGTTACATTAATTTGCTCAATAGTGCCCATTTCTTTTTCCCTGACTAAATTAATGGCTGTTAATATCATTCCAATGGCAGTAACTAAAATAACCAATATACCAGGCAACATAAAGGTTTTATAATTCATTTCCGGGTTGTACCAAAATGAGGTAGTTATACTAATTTGCTTCATTCGCTGAGGCTGCAATATATTAATCATTTCAGCTCTCAAATTTTGATTATACGACTGGATGATTGTTCCAGTATAAGCATTAATTAATCCGGCTACCGTGCTATTGATGGCATTAACCAACAACTGCAGCTTACCATTGTTTTCAACAATTAAATCACGTTCAAATCCTTTATGTATATGCAAGATAACATCAGCCTTTCGGTGCAGCACCAAATCTTCAGCTTCCTTTAGTGAAAAACTGTAATCTGTTATATGATAAAATTCTGATCCAACAAACTTATTCACCAATTCTCGCGAACTGGAACTAAGATCCTTGTCTACAACCACCATATCAATGCGTTTCATATCAAAAGTAGCTGCATTTACCAAAATAATCAATTGCACTATGGGCATGAAAAAGATCATGGGGAGCATGGTTTTATCTCGAAAAACCTGAATAAACTCTTTACGCAATATGTATAATATTGTTTTCACTATTCCAGACGCAGTTTGAATTTTTTGACACTTACAACTATAAAGAACACCGTAAAACCAATTAGTATTAAAACTTCTTTCCAGATATAGGCCATTCCAACTCCTTTCAGCATTATATCCTTGATCATGACAATAAAGTATTTAAAAGGTAAGATATTGGCTACCCATTGCAATACTAAAGGCATGTTTTCAATTGGAAAAATAAAGCCTGAAAGCAACATGGTTGGAAGCAACAAGCCTATTAGCGAAATAAACATGGCGACTTGTTGTGTTTTAACGATAGTTGAAATCAATATCCCTAACGATAAAGCCATGAGTATGTATAGCAAACTTGCTAATAGAAGTAAAAGGGTGCTTCCTAATAATGGCATTTTAAATACATAAATTCCCATTATTAAAATTAATACGGCATCCAAAAAAGCCAAGGCAACATAAGGTGCTACTTTACCTATGATAATCTGAATAGGTTTTAATGGGGAAACCAACAATACTTCCATGGTTCCAAATTCTTTTTCTTTGGCTATAGAGATGGAAGTCATCATGGTGGAAATAAGCATCAGAATAAGAGCCATTGTTCCCGGCACAAACATATAAACTCCTTTCATTTCTTCGTTGAATAGCATACGAGCTTCGGTTTCAATTTTTAATGGAACCTGGCTATTCACGTTGAGTTTTCTTAAATAATCGCTGACAATTGCCTGTGTGAAATTGCTTATCAGATTTGCCGTATTGGCATCTGAAGCATCGGCAATAATTTGCAAATCAGCATTACCCTCTCTTTCAAGTTTCTCTGCAAAATCTTGCTCAAAAACAATCACTTCCCGTACAATTCCTCTTTTAAATCTTTTCTCGATTTGGTTGTGATGCGTAATGGGTTCGTCTAATATGAAATAGCCAGAAGAAATAATTTTATTGGTAATTTCTCTTGTAACTTCATCATTCGATTGATCATAAATAGCAATATGCACATCTTTAATATCGTTTGAAATAACAAAACCAAAAATCATGATTTGAGCCACAGGAATTCCAATCAGGATGAGCAATGTCCTTGGATCTCTCAGTATGTGAAAGAATTCTTTTATGACAAAACCTTTAAACCGATTCATGCATTTGAATTCTAGCTAGTTTTAAAAAAACATCATTCATGCTATCTGCCTCGTATTTTTCTTTCAACAATTGTGGCGTGTCCAGTGCTTCAATTCGTCCATCGACCATGATGGAAACCCGATCACAATACTCTGCTTCATCCATATAATGGGTAGTAACAAATATGGTAATTCCTTGCGCTGCAGCCTCATATATCATTTCCCAAAACTGCCTTCTTGTTATCGGATCAACTCCTCCAGTAGGTTCATCTAAAAATGCAATTTTAGGCTGATGAAAAATCGCCACTGAAAAAGCCAGCTTCTGCATCCAACCTAAAGGAATATCCCGAATCAGCTTATTTGCTGCATGCGAAAACTGAAGTTGTTCCAACAAATTATGCATCCTTGATTTGATATCTGCTTTGCTCAATCCATAAATTCCTCCAAAAAAAGTGATATTCTCTTTGATCGTTAAATTGGGATAAAGCGAAAACTTTTGGCTCATATAGCCAATGTTGCGTTTGATCTTTTCTCTATCCTTGTAAATATCATAACCTGCAATTTTAATATCTCCGGATGTGGGAAACGACAAACCACATAATATTCGCATAGCTGTTGTTTTTCCTGCACCATTAGCTCCTAAAAATCCAAAGATCTCCCCTTCCTTCACTTCAAAGTTCAGATTATCATTAGCCACAAAGCTTCCGAATTTCTTGACAAGGTTTTTAACTTCTATGATGTTTGGTTTTTGCATAATTAAATATCTAATTCGTCATTGCGAATGAGGTACGAATGAAGCAATCTCTATTTATGAAAAGATTGGATTGCTTCGCTTCGCTCGCAATGACGCTAACATTATTAATTTCACGAATCATCTTCATTCTTCCTTCATTAAATCCATAAAGCAATCCTCAATTCCTGCAGCAATATTTTTTATCTCAATTTGTTTATGGTTCATTTGTTTTAAATATTCCTCCAATTCTTTTTTATTTATCATCCCTCCTTTCTCAATAAAATGAACATCTTGTCCAAATGCATAAACACTTTCTGTTTTTTGATAGGCTCTTAAGTCTTTGATGAGTTGATAAACATTATTTGAACGAATTGCTGCAATTTCTTTCTTGAAGTTTCCTGTAATCGCTTTCGGTTTATCAATGCTTAAAATTTGTCCTTTCTGCATCAGTGCTACACGATCGCAAAGGCTGGCTTCATCCATATAGGGTGTAGAAACTAATATGGTAATTCCCATTGTTTTAAGGTGTCTGAGCATCTCCCAAAACTCAACTCGAGATACTGCATCAACACCCGTTGTTGGCTCATCTAAAATCAGGATTTCAGGTTTATGAATCAGCGCACAAGATAAGGCAAGCTTTTGTTTCATTCCTCCTGATAGCTTACCAGCCCTACGTTTTTTAAATGGCTCAATAGCCGAATAAATATCTTTTATCAGATCGTAATTTTCTTCTATCGAAGTTCCAAAAATACTTGCATAAAAATTCAGGTTTTCTTCAACTGTTAAGTCATGATAGAGAGAGAAACGCCCCGGCATATAGCCAGTGATTTTTCGAATTTCCTTAAAATCCTTAACCACATCGTAGTCAAAAACACGAGCAGAACCTTCGTCTGGAAGCAATAGAGAAGTAATAATTCGAAATAAGGTTGTTTTTCCTGCTCCATCGGGGCCAATAAAACCAAACAATTCTCCTTTTTCAATTTGAAAACTGAGCATGTCAAGCGCCTTCACCTGACCAAAAGATCGAGAAAGATTACTGATTTGAACGGCTAAAAGATTTGGATTGTTCATGCTTAAAAAGGACTAAAAATTTACTTCTGCAGGCATTCCAATTTTCAACTTGCCATCATTTTTAACAATTAGTTTAACCGCATAAACTAAATTCACTCGCTCTTCTTTCGTTTGAATTACTTTCGGTGTAAACTCAGCTTGTTCAGAAATCCAACTGACTTTTCCAGTATAGGAATCTAAACCTCCATCAGTGTTATCTACCAGCACTTCTGCTTCATGTCCAAGCTCAACAGATGCAAGCTGTTTAGCACCTACATAAACCCGTAAATGCATCTCATTTAAATTTGCAATTTTATAGAGCGGTTTTCCAATCATAACCATTTCATTCTGTTTTACAAATGTGTTTAAAACAGTAGCTTTCATGGGATTGATTATGCTGCACTTTTCTTTCTGTAATAGCAATAATCCCATCTGTTTATCAAGAACTTTTGCCTCTTCTTCAATGATTCTAATTTGTGTTTTGATTGAAGCAATTTGCTTGTGTACTACATTGATTTGTCCATCAATATTGTCAAATTGCTGTTTGGTAGCAGCTCCATCATTCAACAACTTCGTAATTCGATTTTGCTCGATAAGTAAATTAATCAATTGCTCTTCGCTAACTGCTGCCTGCGATTGAATTTTAGCCTGATTGCTCAATACAGCAATTTTCTTTGCATGAAGTTGCTCAATTTGCAAAGAAATTGATAAAGTATCAATCAATCCTATTATCTGATTTTTTTTCAAGACTGATCCCTCATTAACTTGCCATTCAATGAGTTGCCCCGAGCTTTCAGCAGAAATAATTACATCATTTCCTTCAAAATTTCCATAGGCATCTGCTTTATCTTGATTTCTATTACAAGAAATAAAAACTGATGTTACCAGAACTATTAATATTAGCTTTCTCATACTTCCTAATTATAAATTACCCAAAAGGATTTCGCGTTTTAAAACAGTTTGCTGCTCTTTCACCTTATTTATTTCCAAGCTCAAGCGTGCAGCTTTTTCTTCATTAAATACCTTAACATATTCGCTTGAAGTGATTATACCCTCTTCCAATTGCTTTGAAGCTGTTTTACTTATCTTTTCTCTAAAGGCAATGATCTCGATATCGTTTGCAATCAAATCTTCATACATTTCAGCATTTGTATTTTGATTTTCTAATTCAATTGCTGTAATTTGATTAAAACTGGACTCTCGAATTCGGATCAGTTGCTTTTGCATGATAAGGGCTTCTCTTTCATTTTTATTTTGGTTCCAATCCCAAATATTCCAACTGAGTGCAGCTCCAACAATGTAAAACTCGCTGAATTCATCATTCAAAAAATTTAAGCCGGGTTTGCCATAGCCTATTTGTCCAAAAGCATAAACTTTAGGTATTCTTTTCGTTTTACTTAATTCAGCTTTCTTATCGATTAAACTCTCCTGTATGTTAAAGCTTCGGATTTCGGGTCGCCCTCTGACACCTCTTTTAACTGGATAATAGATATCGTCAAACTTATCATTAATAGATAGTTGCAAATCTGTCAATAAATTTAGACTTTTAATAAGCGCTTCTTGCTGATAAAAAATTACTAAATGCGATTTTTCAAGCTCCAATAATTCAGCTTTAATATAATCTAGTTGTGAAGGTAAAATAATACCATTCTTCACCCCTGATTCGAGTTTCTTTTGCTGTTCCCGAAGTGTAGTCTTCCCTAATTCAATTACCCTTTCCTGTTGTTGCAGCAAAGCTATATTTAAGTAGAGATTGCAGATATTCTCTTTGTATTTATATAGCTGTATACTATTCTCTTGTGCATTAAGAGTCATCTCCAAAGTAGAAAGTTCCTGCAGCTTTTTTGATGCACCTCCATCCCAAATCACTTGATTCACATCAATTGTCGCTTTATACTGATCTTTTGTTGGACTAGGCACATCCACTGTAAAAGGCAAACCACTCAAGTCTATTGCAGTTACGTCTGACTGATAGGTAGCTTGTGCATTTAATCCGATTTGAGGATACCAATATGCTCTATATAACTTTTGTTTTAAGTCATTGATTTGCTTGTAGTATTCAGGTGCTTTTACGCCTGGAAATACTTTCTCAGCAGCAAGTAAACAATCGTATAATTTTACACTTTCCTGAGCATTTGCATCAATTAAGAAAAGAGTCAAAAACGAAATTAAAAGTATCCTCTTCATGACTTTTTAATTGAATTAATAATAAATGATGAAATATGTTCTTCTCGCTTACGCATAAATGCGTCAAAAGCTTGTTCATTTCCATCAAACAGAACTTCTTTAAGAATTGGTTTGGCTAATACAGGAAACAATATCATCCCAATCATGTTTAGAATTAAATCCAAAGGATTAATGTCATTTATTTCACCTGATTTAGCAAGTTCCGTTGTCTTAAGTTGAAATGCAGGCATACCTGAATTTTTCAACATACCGATATTCTGTTTGAAATATTGAAGGATAGTTTCAGGATTTCTATTTACTTCACTCAATATAAATGTTGGTAAATAGGGATTATCTTTTAGAACCTGAGAGTATTCTTTCACAAATAATTTAATCTTCTCCTCCAACGAATCATCTGAAAGCATCCCGCCAATTATTTTCGGGAAAAATTCACCTAGTGAGGATTTGAATACCGCTTCAAATAGCTTTTCTTTTGTTCTGAAATAATAATGAAGTAAAGATTTATTAATTCCTGCCTCATCAGCAATTTCTTGCATTCTTGCACCACTCATACCTTTTGCAACAAACACTTTTTTTGCTGCATTTAGTATTTTTAGTTCTGTTTCTGTAAGACTTGACATGCTTTTAACCAATAAGATTAACTATTGAGTTTAATTAAACGGTTTAACCAGTTGGTCAAATTTAAAAATAAATTATTAACTGCCAAATTTTGATTAACGAATTTTTCTAGAAAAAGGGTATTTTGTTTTTAGTGATTTTTGAATTTCTTCACCCCTGCTTCAATTCTTAGGTTTAAGAAATTCTCTTCAGGAGGAATAGGACAAGAATATCTGTCGTTATATGCACAATATGGGTTGTAACACTGATTAAAATCGATAACAGGATTTTCTAAATCCTGTATTTCCATATCCAAATATCGTCCTCCACCATAGGTGTCATCATCATTTGTCAGATCAGTAAATGGTAGAAATAGATAATCAGCATATTCGGGTTTAGCATTCGCGTTCTTGTAAAGCGTTAGTTTGTATTTATTTCCATCAATGCTAAATTTTAGTTTGCCATAAGGATAATAAACAGGCAAACGATCTGTACTTGTTTTCATTTTGAATTCTTTTCCATTTTTAATTTTCTTAAAAACGGCTTCTACTTTATAGTTTTCATTTGGCGGATAAAACTTTAAACCTGAAAACAACTTTAAATCCTCTTCTTTTAAAATGGAGGTTTCAGGATCAGAAAACTCCATATTGATTGTATCTCTTTCTGCCTCTATGATTTCCATATAACTATTCTGTGCGAAACTGTTAAGGAAAATAATAAATAATGTTCCAGTTAAAATTGCTTTCATTTCTATTGTTGTGAAAAACTTAATGAATTTGATCTTTCAAAGTGGTTTATTTTTGATGCAAATTAACATCTATGAAGCAATTGATTACATTTTTAGTCTTATTCTCTTCACTAGGGAATTTTCTTTTTGCTCAAACAGAACGAGGACAGGCTTCTTATTATGCTGACAAATTCAATGGGAGGAAAACTGCTAGTGGTGAGGTGTTTGATAATTCAAAATTCACTGCAGCCCACAATAGCCTGCCTTTTAACACCATGGTGAAAGTGACCAATATTGATAATGGGAAATCGGTCATTGTTAAGATTAACGATAGAGGGCCTTTTGCAAAAAATAGAATAATTGATTTGACAAAAGCGGCTGCAGTTGAATTAAATATGTTGGTATCAGGAACGGCTGAAGTAGAAGTTGAAATTATCAAAGACGATAAATCAAAAGATATTGCTAAACAAGCGCCTAATGCAAAAGATTTATTTGAAGTTGATGTAAATAAAATTCAGGGGATTGGCTTTGGAATTCAAGTTTATTCTTTTCATTATATTGATAATTTGTTTAATGAAATTCTGAGAATAGAAGAAGAATACAAGCAAAAACCAATGGTACACGCCAGCATTGTTAAAGGTTTGCGCGTATATCGACTTATTTTAGGGCCATACGATAATAGACAACAAGCTGAACGAAAACTTAAAAAACTTCACAAAAAAGGAAAAGAAGGTTTGGTCATTACGCTCGAAAAGCTTCACTAATTTATAACCAGAATACATCCATATTCTCTAAATTTGTGCAAAGCCCTGTATTATCAAAGCTTTCAAACACATACTATCTATTATTCTGCTAATTTTTGGTTTAACTGTTCATGCTCAAATGAACGGTACTTACACAATTGGTTCTTCCCTATCAGATAATTTCTCAAGTTTTTCAGAAGCAATTGATTCATTAGAGAGTCAGGGCATTAGTGGTTCTGTATTAATACAAGTGAAAGCTGGCACGTATGCTGAACAAGTAGTTATTCATGAAATCCCAGGAGCCTCATTAGCAAACAGAATTACATTTGAATCTTTTGATAAAGACTCCGCTTCGGTTAATTTAACACATTCACCTACAAGCGGTTATGCGAATTTTACGCTTCATTTGTCAGGTGCAGATTTCATAACTTTCAAACACATAAGCATTACAAGTGGAGGAACAACTTATGCACGAGTAATCCAACTTGAAGCAATGGCCAATTTCAATGAGTTTATTTCAAATCAGATTATTGGTCGTGCTCCGCCTATTAAAAACATTGCTTTCTCATCGGATTTGGCATTGGTTTATTCCTCCAATGCATACAATGGAAATGATCATAATAATTTATTCAAAAACAATTTATTCAAGCATGGATTAGTTGCATTGGATTACCATGGCAGCAATTTGAGTGATGAAAAAGGAACTATTATTATAGACAATTACTTTCTCAATCAGTATTCTTCGGCCATATATCTTTCCAATCAGAAAGATGTCATTATTCACAATAATTACATTTTCAATAACCGATATGACTATTTTACAGGCATTTTTCTAAACCTATGCCATGGCAATTTTCAGCTTTCCTCAAACAAAATCAATATTCCTTTTTGCTTTAGTGGTTTTGGTATTAACATCGATAATTGTAAAGGAGACAGCACTAATAAAGCATTGATTGCTAACAATTTCATTCGTGTAAACGCTGTCGATTCGGTGAATGTATATAACTATAATCAGGCTGCCTTGCAACTTGCGTTCGCTGAAAATATCAATGCATTTCACAACAGCATTCATTTAACAGGCGATTACTATTTAAGTACGGCTGTATTAATATCCCCTATAAGTAACTTTACCTCACTCATAAATAACAATGTTGTCAATAGTGCAGGAGGTGTTTGTCTTGAAATTATCGATCCTTGGGATTCAATGAACATTGAGTTGAATTATAATAACTACTTCTCATCCTCACATAGTATTCGGTATAATGATAGCTTATACTTGACAAATGAATGGATTGCCAATACAAAATACGATCAGTCCTCTATTTCGTTTGATCCTGATTTTATATCAAAATCAGATTTACATACTCATTCCATTTACTTGAATAACAAGGGAATTAAATTAGCATTAGTAACTAATGATATTGATAATACTGTCAGAGACTCACTTGCACCTGATATTGGAGCAGATGAATTCAGTCCATTATCAAATGATCAGGATATTCAACTTCTGTATCCGAACAAAAATAGCAACTGCCATTTATCAGACAGTCAGCATGTATCAATCTTAATTATCAACAAGGGCTTACAATCTTGTTCTAAGCTATTTGTTCATTTCAAACTTCCCGGAATTGATAGTTTTACAGAAATGATTACCGATACCATTATTTCTCTTGATTCTTTCTATTACACCTCTACTTCTTTTTTTGATTTATCACAGAATGGATTTTCCACCTTGGAAATCAGTATGATTGATTCATTTGACCAAAACGAAAGAAACAATTTAATTCATGCTGTAATGCACAATTTACATCCGATTCAAAGTTTTCCATTCATGGAAGATTTTGAAAAATCCTATACAGATTATTTCAATTTAACACATGAATCAGAAGCTCGCATATCAATTGATAACAGGGCTGCATATCGGGGTAATTTCGGAATGCATAGCCAAGGTCGTTCACAAAATATTGGTTGGGTAGGTGGAGGAAATTCTACCAATACTTATCAGGCTTGGCATAATAACTGGAGACATTTTACCCAAGCAACAAGTTGTATTATTGATGCAAAAAACCAAACATATCTCAGATTATGTTTTCGAATGAGAATGACCTACAGCTATGGATTAAAGTCGAATTGGTTTAGAATTCTGGCCAATGACAGCATTCAATTATCAGATATGAATGGCATTTCTGATTTTAACCCAAACAGTAATAAGGATACTTTTGAACTTCTTTATTTTGATTTGTCATCATTTTGTGGTGATGAATTTAAGATAGCTTTTCAAACGTCCAGTCAGGTATTAGATAAATATTACAATGAGGGAGATAATGTATTTATCGATGATATTCAAATTTTTGTACCACCAGAGTCTGATGTGGGTGTTGTAGAATTGCAAAGTCCGATAAAACCCCATTGCGGAGAAGTGAATAGTCCAGTTGTTGCTGTCATCAAAAACTTTGGTTATGCTAGTCAAACTCATATTCCTGTTTTTGCAGAGGTACAGGCCCCCTGGGGTAAAATCATTTTAAGAGATACTTTCCATCGCATTTTAGCAGCCAATACAACTGACACCATCAATCTTGGATTTATTAACACAAAAACAGAAGGAGATTATTTTTTCAAGTTCTACACTGCTTTTAATGAAGATAGCATATGTCGTCAAAATGACACTTTTCAATATGCCATTACTTTCATTAATCCACTTGAATTGCCCATAATTGAAAGTTTCGAAGGAGCTGACTCTCTAAAAAACTGGAATACTAAAAACATGTGGGTTTCCTACCCTGGCGCTCATAATGTTAATTCATGGACACTTTCGAATAGTATATGGGCAATCGATTCGGTTGCGATAGCTAGTTTTAAAAGAAAGATTGGCCCGATTTCAGACAAGTCAAATCTATTATTTCAATACAGAATCGTACACAACGAATATCCGTTTGCAGCCATGACTATTGGCGCATATGATTCGCTCATTATTTTAGCATCTGCCAATTGTGGATCGAACTACGACACTCTACTGATTGTGGATAGTATCAATCATATTGCTACAGATGAGATGAGACAAATTCAATTACCAGTATCCAAATACTCAGGTAGTTATCTCAATTTAAAATTCAAAATAGTCTCAGAAAATTTGAACAGGAACTATTTTGATTTAGATAGTATAGTTGTTGCAGACTTACCCAAAATCCCAAATATTCGTGATACTGTTGCCTGTGCAGGCGATTCAGTTACTATCACTATTTCACCACAATTAAATCAATTTTATTACTGGCAAAATATTAACAAAAATGACACTTTAAGCAATTCAAACCAGCTAACTTTGATTGATTCTGGTATTTATATGCTAACCATAAGCGATACATTCGGTTGGAAGAATAGAGATACTTTTAACTTTCGATTTCATCCCATTCCTTCAACATTTGCAGGCAATGATACAGCTGTATGTCTGAACGATACCATTCGATTATCTGGAACAGGTGGGAATTCATTTTATTGGAGCACAGGAGATAGTACGCAAATTCTTCAGCTTGTATGTTCCAAAAGTCAAATGCTTATTCTGACGTCACAATCTCCAGAAGGATGTAGAAATACCGATAGCGTTTTTATTTCAGCTCTTCAATTACCTTATGCAGAAGCCGGATCAGATACATTCTGTTGCTTAGCTGAAAAGATTTCACTGTCTGCTTTTGGAGGCATCCAATACGTTTGGATAACAGGAGATAGCTCAAAAACAATTGATTTCACTGCCAGTATATCACAGTTTATTTCCGTTCAGGTTTTCAATGCCTCAGGATGTTCTTCTTCGGATAGTTTAAAATTGGAAGTATACAGTTTGCCCTATGTTTTTGCAGGCAATGATACCGCAATCTGTAAGAATCAACCTATCAATTTAAATGCAAACGGAAATTTAAACTATATATGGAGTAATGGAGATAGTTCTGCACAAACAGTTGTTCAGATAAATAATAACTCCAGCATTTGGCTAATGGGAACCGATTCAAATAATTGTTCCAACTTCGATACCATTGAAATTCAGGCAAAAGAATTACCAATCATTGATTTAGGGAATGACACCAGCATATGTATAAACCAGTCTATTCAGCTTTATGCAAATCCAAATGTTGATTCCTGGTTGTGGAGTACTGGCGATACTTCTTCTTCAATAACAATTGATAGCAGTAATATCCCTGCTGACAGTATCGGTATTTGGATTGAAGTTTCACTAAATACATGTACTAATTACGATACAATACGTGTTGGCTTAGACAGCTGTTTATCAATTCCTAATGCACACTTTGAAAATAATTTGACCGTTTATCCAAATCCCGCTCAGGAGTGGATTCATTTATATTTACCAGTCAATTTATCTGCAGGTGAAATTGGTATTAGCTTGCTTGATCTAAATGGTAAAATTCATATTTTCAAAAAAATACAAATTCCATACAACGAAACAACTGTAAAATTACGTCTGACAAATATCGCAGCGGGTGTTTATTTTTTACATATTCAAGACCAAAGTAATTTCTATTATACCAAAGTTCTAATTCACTAAACATGAAGTTTAAAAATATCCTTTTTGCCCTAATCATTTCCCTATTCTTCAGCAATGGCTTATTTGCACAATTATATGGAACATATACCATTGGAAAATCAGGCACAGAAGATTATTCCAGCGTGTCGGCTGCCGTAAACGCCATTATTAATAAGGGTATTTCTAATACTGTATTCTTTAAGATATCGCCAGGTGTTTATGAAGAACAGTTATACTTTCCCTATATTCTGGGTGCTGAAGTATACAGTCCTGTTTTTTTTGAATCTGCAGATGGAGATAGCTCTAGTGTATTAATTACATTCAAACCCACTGTTGATAGCATTGCTTATACTGTTGCTTTTGAAAATACACGACATATTGTTTTCCGAAATTTAAGCCTTGGCACAGATACGACAAGCGGTCGCATAGTTGAGTTTGGAAGAGGATGCATGAACATCCAATTATTAAATTGCCAGTTTATTGGGAAAGTAGATGGAAATGCATTGGTTTCTGCACCTTGCCTCGATGGTGCTTCTAATCAATACATGATGATTCGGAACAGTTTATTCTTAAATGGATCGCAAGGAATTAGTATGTGTCAGGGAGGACAGCTACCGGATATTAATACTTTTATTGAGAACAATGTATTTGTGAATCAAAGTATTTCAGGATCTTATCTTAAAAATCACAAAGAGGCTTATGTAAAAGGAAATACAATCATTAATACAATTAATGCCAGCGGATATTGTGGGTTGAAATTTGACAATTGCTCAGGTTCGACTAAAATATTAAACAATAACATTACTTTGTCTAATATTGGCATTAATAGTTTCGGGATACGATTATTCAAATCGAGTGGAACATTAGGTGATGAGGTAATAATTGGCAATAACTTTATTTACCAAAATACCTACAATTGGTGTGTTGGTATAAATATTACAACTTCTGATTTCACTAACATCTATCACAACAGTGTACATCTCACCGGTTACGCAACTGGAAGTGCTTGTATTTCATATATATTCGGAAAGTACAGCACTGTAAAGAATAACATTTTTGCTAACTCAGCTAATGGTTATACAATTCTACAGACTGGTGCACAAAATATGGTTAATGACCATAACAACCATTATTTCAACGGATCAAATCTTGGAGATTTTGATGGAACACTTATCAAGGATTTAACAGAACTTAAAACTGTCAGCCAACAAGCTAGTGGTTCGTTGTCGGTTTATCCACAGTTTTGTACCGATTCAAACTTACATACCTTCAGTGATTCCTTAAATATGAAAGGCGTTTACATAAGCTCATTGAATTTGGATATTGATGGAGACACACGAAACAATCCTCCCGATATAGGAGCTGATGAGTCAACTAGTTTTTTCTATTCAATTGGGCCAGATAGATCTGCTTGTGCTTCAGATTCCATTATATTGGATGCTGGTGTTTTTGATGCATACCTCTGGCAGGATTTTTCTTCTGATCGTTTTTATAATCATAAAGCCTCGAATAACAAATACGAAAAAGACACATTTATTATTCAGGTAAGTAAGAAGGGTTGTTGGTTCAGCGATACTATTCATACAGAATTCCTAGCTAATCCTGAATTTAAACTGGATGCCGACACCCAATTCTGCTTAAATAAATTCACAAACTATCAGATTTCTGGCCCCACAGATTATCCATCTTATTTATGGAGCGATAACAGTCAGGATAGTATTTTCAAGCTCACAAAACCAAATGATACCGGCTATGTTCAGGTTTACTTGACGGTTGTTGACAGCAATGGATGTTCAGGAAGCGATACTTCTTTAATTCATTTCATTCAATGCGTTGGAATTGATGAACATAAAAGTGCTTATATAAGCTATGGCCCAAATCCAAGCTCAAATACGATTTTCATTAGCATTAATGAAGCTATGTTTCTGCCTCCTTATCAGCTTTTGGTATATAATAGTATGGGAAAAGAGGTCATGAAAAATACAATTAAGCAAAATAATAACTTAATTGATGTAAGCAACCTTCCTAATGGTATTTACATCTTTAAAATATATCATCATCAATCTCTTTTGGGACAATTTAAAAGCATAAAACAATGAAGAAAATAAAACTACATGCTCTTAAAAATTACAGTCTTTTTTTAACTGCGATATTAACTATTTTAGGCATTGGTAGCTCATGCAATTCAATAGCGGTTGAATATGGAAGCCCATCGGCTAAATTTATTGCCAAAGGCACAATCCTTTCTTCAGATAGTTTAAAAGCAATTGAAGGTATTCAAGTTGTTTTTAGTAATTGGGACACAACCTACTCAGATCATCTGGGACATTACTCAGCAGAAATATACAGTTTTCCAGAAAAACATGATTACCTGATTCAGTTCAATGATATTGATGGATCCATTAATGGCAGATATCTGGATAAGGATACTTTAGTTGAATTTGACAATCCAACCTTCAGAGATGGTATATGGGCAGGATCTGATACAGAAAGACAGGTTGATACCAAGCTAAACAGAAAATAAGAAGGTTAAAATGAAACTACTAAAAAAATCAATAGTAAAATCTTATTCTGCTATGCTAACATTGATTTTATCGGTGATGGGCTTGCTTAGTTCGTGCGAAAAAGATACAGACCCAAATGGTTTGATTATGCCAATGTATGGAGCTATTCAAATTGTTAAGTTTGAAGCAAAAGGCAAAATAAAATCATCTGACAAAAATAAAGCTATAGAGGGAATACGTGTAGTTATGCAAAACGACACAGCCTATACGAATATGTTTGGCAATTACAGTATTTCATTTGATAGTTATCCTAAATCTAGTTATGATATGGAAATAGCTGATGTTGATGGAAAAAATAACGGAAGTTATTATGATAAAACCATTCCCGTAACATTTGAATCAGATTCAATATATGGGAGCGATATGACAGCCAAACTTGATATTGATCTTGATCCCAAATAATTTCTATACATTTTCAAATTATCCTAAAACGAATTCACTTAGCCCATTCAATAATTTTGACTTATATTTGATTTCAATTAATTTAGTAATTAATTACTTTAATGAAAAGTTATTTTATCATCACTATTTTACTATTTTCAGTGGGTTTTAATTCAATTGCTCAGCTAACATTTCCAAATGGAAACACATTAAATTTAAATACAAGCCTCAATTATTTATACCTCGAAACAGAAATTCTGTTTCACACAGGTACGCATGAAGTCGATGATTACAGATGGGAGAAAGTTATCGATTCAGTAGATAATCGTTGGTTGGTTCATAGCTGTTTCAATGGAGATTGCTGGAACGACAGGCCTCAAACAAGTAATTTTGTAGGCGAATACGGTGAAAATGACACAACTGCTTTTATTCGATTTCATGTTTGGTCGTATGACATCGATGGGGGATTAAACATTCAATATCGGGTCATCAATAATAAGGATAGCCTTGATCAATCACTATTAAGCTTTCATATTACTTTCAATGGTTTAAGTGGAGTTGAACAAGAGTTAAATAATGAGAAATCGATACAACTTTATCCAAATCCTGTTCGCTCAAAGCTCTATATCATTCAAGAAGAGCATGCAGTAGTCGATTACATAAGAATTTTTGATATTAATAATAAACTAATTCTCGACCGATCTGGTTCTTACGAACAAATTGATATCAGCCATTTCCCATCAGGATTATATATGCTTTCCTGTAAGTTGCACGATCAAATAATTACAAAGAAAATAATCAAGGCAGATTAACGAACGACTAAGCGCTTTTAACGTGATTTCAAACCATTGCTAATCTTAAAAAAGAAAGCGCAGAATCCAGATTTTTCTTCAGTAAGACCAACTCGGAAATTCATCATTAGTTACATATGAAATAATTATTTGAAAGGTCTTTGCTTGCAATGAAATATTTCAAGAATTTTATGATGCCAACATTCTCGCTTGAATGCGAAGGATTATAAAATCAGTAACCGGATTATGAAAAAAAGATGATTTAACCCCTTATATAATCATTAAAACTCCTCTTATTTGAAAATCATACATTAATGGCTAGATTTGAATAAAAATTCAAAACTATTAAAAAAATGAAAAATTTACTTCTCGTATTCCTAACCCTGTTGTCTTTAACGTTGTTTGCAGATGGTGGCCCCCGAAATGGCTACAATCGCAAAACAATAGATCATTTTGAACGATCCTTTAATCTGTATTATAGTGGTGTTAGTGACACCCTAATTTATATGAATGATAAGGATAAAGAAAAAAGCAGTATTGCAACTGTGAATGTTGCTATTTATAATATCGATAAAGATTCAACTTCTTATCTATTTGATTTGGCAAACGAAGAAGCCATTGTTAGTTTCTTTTTCGAATCAAATTATCTGGATATAGATGCTTCCATTGATTTCAATAATACCAGCATCTATTCTCAAAACATCATCAGAAATAATTTTGAAATCCCCAAACGAGAAATATCTGAGAAACTAGTTATTGTAACCTATTCTTTCATTGAAAAGAAACACAGTTTATGGACGTGTCATAAAACAGGAAGCGATCTTCAGAAAATAAAAACCTATCAAAATCTGGATGACTTGAGAGTTGATATTTACAACCATTGTTTTATCTTCATTTCTGAAAATGACAGACAACTTGAAATTGAAAAAATTCCATACTAAAGAAAAGATATTGTTTGGGAACTAACTCTGCATCAAAAATTCCTTCATAAAATCATCCAGGTCACCATCCATTACAGCATTAACATTGGAGGTTTCTAAATTCGTGCGTAAATCTTTGACCAATTTATAAGGATGCATCACATAATTTCGAATTTGTGCTCCCCATTCAATCTTCATTTTAGAAGCTTCAATCACATCCCTTTCTTCATTTCTCTTCTGAATCTCCATTTCATACAAACGAGATTTCAATAATTTGATAGCCTTATCCTTATTCTTTTGTTGCGAGCGTTCTTCCTGACATTCCAGAACAATATCCGTTGGTTTGTGAATCAGCCGGACAGCTGTTTCGACTTTATTTACATTTTGCCCCCCTGCTCCACTAGCTCGGAAGGTCTCCCAAGTAATGTCAGCAATATTAACTTCAATATGAATGCTATCGTCTACCAAAGGATAAACATAGGCCGAAGCAAATGAAGTATGTCTGCGGTTACCACTATCAAAGGGGGAAATTCGCACCAATCTGTGGACACCATTTTCTCCTTTGAGGTATCCAAATGCATAATCACCTTCGATTTCAATTGTTACTGATTTTAATCCAGTTTCTTCTCCTGTAACTGCATGAACTTGTGATACTTTGAATTTATGCTTGTCAGCCCACATACTATACATACGCAAAAGCATCGCTACCCAATCCTGACTTTCTGTTCCACCTGCACCTGAATTTAATTCTATGACAGCTCCCAATACATCCTCTTCCTTGGAAAGCATTTTTAAGAATTCCAGATTTGCTAACTGCCTTGATGCAATACTAAAGGATTTATTGACTTCGGTTTCCTCAGATTCGCCTTCCTGAAAAAACTCATATAAAACTTCTGTATCCTCAATGGAGGAATTAACAACTCCCCATTTATCAACCCATCGTTTCAGTCCTTTTATTTCACGAAGCACTTCTTCTGCATCGCTAGCTTTGTTCCAAAAATTGGGATTTTGTGTAATGATTTCTAATTCCTGTATTTTGACTTCTTTATTGTCGATGTCAAAGATACCTCCTCAGCGCTAGTATGCGCTCACGCAAATCTTTAAGTTCTTCCTGCGTCATTTCATTTTGTTTTTGCAAAGATAAGTTTTCAATTCTCTATGCGGGATAAAATTAATTTTCAAAAAAAGGAGTTACAGCATCTTCAATATGATATATTTTTTGCTCATTAGCAGTAAGTATTATGGAAACAATATCAATCCTTATTTCCAAATCGAGTTGAAACTGATTTAAATAAGTATCAATAATCCGAAGAAGTTTTTCCTGCTTCGCTTTTCCAACTGCTTCTTCAGGATGTCCATAGGAATCGGAACTTCTTGTTTTTACTTCGACAAAAACAATAGTATTTTGGAATAAACAAACGATATCAAGTTCATCTTTCTCAAAAATCCAATTTCTGTGTAAGATTTTATAGCCTTTTGCTTGCAAATAGTTGGCAGCAAGTTCTTCTCCTTTTCGCCCTAATTCATTATGCTCAGCCATTAATACATTTATTTCATTTGCTGAAGAAAACGCAAAGCATTCATTTTATCTATCTCCAATTGAGCTTTCAAGCTTTGTAAATCAGGAAAAAACATCTCATCGCGTAAGCGTATTAAAAAACCAATTTCAATTGCTTGCTGGTAAATATCCCCTTCAAAATCAAATATAAAAACTTCAATAGATCTGCCCTTTTCAGGCACGGTTGGATTAACCCCATTGTTCAGCATTCCATAATGCAATTCATTATTTACTTTAACCTCCACCACATATACACCATCAAAGGGAAGTAACTTCTCATCTTCGACCTGTTTGATATTAGCAGTTGGAAAATCGAGTTTAGTTCCTAATTTTAATCCACTTATAACAGTGCCCTCAATAGAATATGTATAGCCCAGATACTCATTGGCTTTGTTTACCATTCCTTCTTTCAAGGCTTTCCTGATTTTTGTAGAACTCACAGAAAGACCTCCAACTTGCAATGCAGAAACTTCAAATACCTGATAATTATGAATATCTGCTTTTTCCTTTAAATAAGAAAATGAACCCGCTCTATTTTGACCAAAACGATGATCATAACCTATCACAACAGCACTTGCCTTAATTCGATTAACGATTAATTCCTCTATAAACTGATCTGGTTTTTGCTTTGAAAATTCTTTATCAAAAGGTATGATTAGTAAATTGTCAATCCCTAATTCTTGCAGATGTTTTATTTTATTGTCCAGATTAGTTAACAACTTAGGTCTGTCATCCAATGGACTTAGAATTTGTCGTGGATGTGGCCAAAAGGTAATAACAAGAGTTTCTTTATCAAGCTCTTTGGCGATATTCTTTAACTGTTGCAGTACCTGTCTGTGACCTCTGTGCACACCATCAAAAGTGCCAATTGTTACAACCGGACTTATTACTCCTTTATATTCACATATTTTTCTAAATACTCTCATTATAATATCACCTCTTGAGCAGCTGCAATTTTTACCTCAAATTCTTGAATCGAAAGTGCATCGCTTACAGCATAATCTCCTATAAAAGTACGCCTTAATTCTGTTAAATAAGCCCCATT
>JABINZ010000001.1 GCA_018698135.1 Bacteroidota bacterium | reverse complement strand
AGTGCAATACATGAAATTTTTTGAAGATGCCATTCCTTACCTGGAAAAATCGATGGAATTGAAACCTGAAGACAAATCAGCTATTCCATTATTGATAAATATTTACTTGCGTAAAGGAAATATGGAGAAGGTAGGGGAATTGAATAAAATGAAATAAAGTTTAGTAAAGTAGAGAGGCAGTTTCATACTGCCTCTTTATTTTAAAACCCTATTTAACATAATATAAATTATGTAACATTTAATACATTTTAGCAAATTAGAGAATAAAACGCCATACGCTTGAATTATACTAATTTGTCATTTCTAAATAAGCATTAAGCGATACTGTATCAATAGCTGTGCTTTCTATCTTCTTCAATAGCTCAGTATAAATTGTGTCCGGATATTTCTTCAGTGCCAACCACATAGATCCTGTATGTTCTGTAAATACGAAATTAACTTCATCCTGATGTCTTTCCTGAAAATAACCTTCCATGCTCGTTGTGTCTTCGTCAATTGTTTCGCTACTGGTAAATCGTTTGCTTTTCTTAATTGTAGCCGGTTCACACTTTATGGTGTCAGGAATCGTTTCAAAGATTTTATTCAATATCTCTACACTTTCGTAGTTTTTGTATTGAACCAGTGTATTATAAAGCTCTCTGGTTATCAAATAATCAAAACCGCTTTTCTTTTGGATTTCCTTATCAAGCATTTCCTTAATAATTGGCATGAAACCTATAGATGGGAAAAACCTAACGGCCATTAAGCCTATTAGTTGATCTCTTGTAGTAGTTTTAGTCAAATATGCCTTTATTAGAGCTTTGTCGCTTTCTCTATTGTATTTGGCTAAAGCAATAATTGAATACGAAGAAGAATTGTTTAAAGCAACTTCCTTAATCTTGTTGTAATAACTGCTAATTGGTTCAAATCTCAAAAATACATCATCACTATAAGCCAGGTCATGCTTATTCCAAATGATTAAACTATCAATTGCTGAAATTTCAGTCTCATTTAGCTTTGACAAACCATATTCCAGCATAATATCGGAAACCTTTTGCTCTCCCCATATATCATAATATTGGGTTGTTACTCGGTCGGAATGATGCAAATTTTGAGATAATATCTGGTATACATCAATTTCATCTCTTGAAATCAGGCCGATAAATGCATAACACCTTACTGACGGGCTTCGATGATCCAGTAATTTTATAAGCTCCTCATTACTAGACCGCTTACGAAGTTTCTCAAAACTACTATATATAGGCGATTTCCTATGTACAAAATCTATGTATTCACCGGTAAACAATCCGCTTATATCGTTGATCAGGGCTTTTTTCGTTGGATACAGATTGTGTGTAAATAGAATAATAGTAGAAATAATAAGGAATGATGCAAAAGTAAAATGACCTCTGATTCTTGGTTGGGAAAATAAAGCAAACAGTTTAATTTGGAAGATTATAATAATTAAAATTGCTACTATTAGAAATATAACTAAAACAATGTATATGAATGTTTCTGAGCTATTTAAATCAAGCAGTTTGTAAAACAATGTGCTTAAATAATAAAAGACACTAATTAACATAGCAATACTGAAAAATACTCTATTTGAAAATGCAACTATTGATTTCTTTTTCAGAAAGCTTAATAAAAGCAAGATTACGACTATTACGATAATAGATAAATTTACCAATGTTGGAAATTCCTTTTCTGCTTGATAGATACCAAAAAAAAGAACCAAAAAGAGTACTGAACCCTTAATTACGTTTTTATTGCGTGTGAGTAGTTTGAGATTCATCAATACAAAATTTCAATTCCTGAGCGCTTGAATTAACAAATATAAATAATTGAAGTGTATTTTTTGCATCTCCCAACTGGTTCAATTTTTTAAATGTATTTATTTTAACCAAAAAAATACATGCCTGAAAATTGTAAATTTGCACGAAACCAATTGTTGGACAAAAAAACGTCAATTCAATGAAATTTATACTATTACTAACACTATTTTTAGCTGCAAACTCCTTATTTGGGCAAGTACCTACTAATCTGAGACAAAAGGCCAAGTTGAAGCATTGGATTATCCCAACAAGCCATGCAGATAAATTGAAAATATTGGAGAATATGGATAACAAAGAGCTGTTGGAATGGGTTTTTTATGACATGCAGGAGGGGAATTCTTCTTGCATAGAAGATTTACATCAGATCGATTTCAATTGTGATGGTATTGCTGATCTGGTTTACTATGGTTATGGAGGTGGCGAAAGCAATATTATTATTTTTCTTAAGGGTGATTTTGAAAACAAATATGTTGAAACAATTAAACTTTTTGGAAATATTATTGAAATATCAGATAATGATGGCTTTACGCCTCTAACTTTCACTCTTTTTAATTATGCTTGTTGCGGTGGTGTAGTAGATCATGTCGAAAAATATGTAGCTGTTTGGAATAATGCCAAATTTACCTACGAACTACAAGCAAAGTATGCCTTATATTGCGATGTGGATATACCATTCCGTAGATTTGACAAGCCCATTGCATTTGAAACAATAAATGAGAAGTATTTTTTGCGACTGAATCCGTATATCAATGACAGCATACGGCTTGATCATGATGAAATTGGGAATATTTTCGCGGAATATCCAAAAGGCTCACAAGGCATTGCAATAACATCTCAAACAGATAAAACTGGTCGGATTTGGTGGTTTGTTATTATGAAAAACAATGTAAAGCCTAATTGGAGCTTATATGTGAGTGGAGATAATAATACTTTTCCTGCCTACTATTTGGGATGGATTAGCAGTCGATATGTAAAACGCTTGAACTGAGTTTTTACTTGCCTCCCTCCTGCTAACAGCATTTAGTTTTGCTATTTGGTGTATTCCCCAAACACCTTCCTGAATTTATCAACTTTTGGTTGTATTACGGCTCTACAGTAGCCATAATTGGGGTTATTGCTATAATAATCCTGATGATGATCTTCGGCTGGATAGTAGTTTTCCAAAGCACTCACTTTTGTAACAATAGCATCTGGGTAGGCTTTTTCCTTATTCAGCTTGCTAATAATTAGGTTTGCTGACTCTTTTTGCTGCTCCGTTGTATAAAAGATAGCTGAGCGGTATTGTGTTCCAAAATCGGCTCCCTGACGGTTTAAGGTAGTGGGATCGTGCGTTTTGAAAAAGACTGATAATAACAGTTCAAAGGATATTTCTTTTGGATTGAAAGTGATTTTTACCACTTCAGCATGGCCAGTATAGCCATCACATACTTCTTTATAAGTTGGATTCTCTGTTTTTCCGCCACTATAGCCGCTTTCAACCTTCTCCACTCCTCTTAATTCTGAATAAATGGCTTCTACACACCAGAAGCAACCAGCTCCAAAAACAGCTACTTCTGTTTCTGAATTTGTTAATATATTATCTTCCATATTACTTTGTTGTCCATTGCAAGCCTGCAAAATTGCCAGTAAACCAACTACTACAAAAAGACTTATTTTTTTTATCATCGGCCAATACTAAACAATGAACCTGCCAAAACTGATATTTTCAGATCAAATTCAGCTGGTGATTTTATAGAGAAGAATAATATTAAGTGCAATTTGACTAGAAATAGCCTGACATGTCGAGAGTAGATTGATTTTTAAGATTAATCCGATCTGATTTCCATTGTTCTGCTAAATCCTTGAAATAGGATTCTGTAAGTGATAAAAATTGCTTGAAGGATTTGCAGAAATGATTTTGGCCATTATCGTTTGGATCCCGAATTCTGTCTTTGGGGCAACCTCCATAACAAAAAGAAAGGAATTGACAAGATTGACATTCATCAGATAACTTTTCTTTTATTTTGCCGAATCTTAACTGTTTATCTGAATTCAGCATATCAATCAGCCTGTTTTCT